>CAYSVN010000043.1:0-1754 GCA_964434585.1 uncultured Candidatus Peribacteria bacterium
CGAACGTCTAGCGCGAAACTTTTTTGTTACTTTTTTGGTTACAAAAAAGTAGGGAAGACATTAATTAGCTAACAGCATCCCTACAAACATTTCGGTATGGACACCAGCTGCAGCCGCTTTTACTTGGAGTTGCTGTAAATTCACCAGTTTCAATAAGTTGATGTGTTGCGCGCGATGAATCTAAAAATTCTTTAATATCTTCTGGCGAACGCTTTGTTACTCTTTCAGTTACTCCATTTTCATCTAAAAATACCAATGAGACAGATACGCAAGGCGCAGACTCTAACGTGTTAATAGCATGAGCATACAACGAAAGCTGCGGAGCATTATCTGCATAAGCTTGGTCATGAACTCTTCCAGTTTTATAATCGTACACATGAAACCCTCCCTCTACGCTATCAACTCTATCATAGCGGCCATGGAGTAGTGTCCCACTAGCTAGTTCGACTTTAAAGCCTTTTTCTATAATATAAGGCTTTCTAGGCTTCAAGCTCCACCAGGTAAAAGCATGATTCATTGCTCGTTTACCACGTTCAAAAGCTGCATGTTTATCATCTGGTGTATCGTAGCCAAAAAGGGAAAAATGTTTTTTCCAAAGGCGTTGCAGGGTATTAAGTGTTAATGGTTCCAGAGTTTCAATTTCTACTTCTCCAAATAAGGTCATCTCGGGCTGCTTAGGATTTTGGTGTTGCATTTCTAGGTCCCCCCAAGCTTTCATAGTATTGTGAACACTGCTACCAAAGCTTTCAGGGCTACTTTGTTGTCGTGGTAATTTTTTAATATAAGCAAATTCATACTGCTTAGGGCAGCGGCTGTAGCTATCAAGTTGTGAAAATGAAAGACGCATGGTGGAGAGGTTCTAGAGGACGTAGAGGTGTAGAGGTTTTTGCAAAATTAAGTAAGTAGTAGGCTGTGAGTAGTTCAGATAATTGGTATTAATATACGCTATCTGCACTGCTCACTACAACCTGTCCACTACTCACTTTCAAAAATATCTACAACTTCTAGTGCGCCTTCTAACTTTTAAGCTTTTATTCCTTGTTTCGTAGCCAATTAGGTAGTAGAAGCGGCTTTTCTAATTTTGGCAATTGTTCAATAATTTCAAGGTCTTGCAAGGTAATTCGGCCAATATAAAGCCGTGCTAAATCACTACCTTGTTCCACAAATTCCTCAATAGAACGTAGTCCCTTAAAGTAAACAATACTCTTTGTAATAGCTCCTGGTACAGAAGTATCCTGCAGACCACGTTTATACATCATAGCTTTACGTAATGCCATTTTTTTGCCATATCCTAATTCTTCCATAAGGTAATCTCGTGTTTCGGTAAAAGAATGCTCTAAGGCAAACTGTAAACCTAGAATATTAAAGGAGCCACTGTAGTAAGAATGGTCATCGGGCGTGTAAATTCTATTTTGATTGTAAGATGCCAGACCTTCTTGCGTCGCCAAGTAGCCAGCTGTCCCTTTTTGTAAAATATTATACGGTTGATGTAGGGCATTTTCTTGGCATAAGACATGCGTTTCAATTTCATGCGCAATAAGGGCATCAATTCCCTTGGGAGTAAAGATAGCATCATGCCGAATAAGTAACTGCTTACGAGCCACTGTACAGCGGGCGGCAACATTATTACTAACAATAACTTTCCAGTCATGTAATCCATAGTCATCAATAACATCTTTAAACTTAGCGGCTGCCTCTGTTGCTTCAATTTTTGTAGCCTGTTCTTGAGGCTTGCTAAAGTCTCTATTGTGTAT
>CAYSVN010000043.1:1764-9876 GCA_964434585.1 uncultured Candidatus Peribacteria bacterium
TCCAGAAGCTAAGCAAGCCGCTCTTACTAAACTTGATGACGTGGTTCCAAAAAGATCTTTACTGGTAGCTGTAAATAGCTCAGCATTTCCACGATGTTCTATAAGTTTAGTTGTTAACACAAGTTCTTTGCGTTTACGTTCTAGTAATTGGCCAAATGGCGATTCGTCATAAATTGGTGTTTCAAGTTCTGCATGAACAGCGGCTAAATCAACTTCACATGCCTTGTACTGTAAAACAGGATTATAACGCGAGTCTTCTTCGCAGCGAGCGATTTCTGCTTCTAGGTTAGTGGGCTTAATATGAGAGAGTATATTAAGGTCAGAGCTTAACTTGGTGTAGCGCCTATCAAGCGTCTGAAGATTCTGTTTAATGGAGGTTTGTGATATAACGTGAGCTTCTTTACTAGGGTCTATTAAAAATCCCTGTAATGCTTTTCGACCAAGTACAAGGCTGACTTTTGTGCCATCTTCCTCAAAAATAGGCTCAGGCATTAACGATAATGTTGTCTGAATTTTCTTGCCTTGCAGGGAAAATTTAACATGATAACGTTCGTTGTCCTCATTATTAACAGACGTTAGTAGTTCTTCTTCTTGCAAGTCTGTAGCTAATTCTGGAGTAATAAAACTTCCTTCTTTTAAAGAGGAAAGATGAGCAGGAATTTCGAGTGTTGTGTCTTCGTTAGAAATAGAAACTGTTTCACAAATACCAAGTACAGGTTTTTCCTCTTGCTTCTTAGTTTTTTGGATTGTTTTACCAAATAAGTCTTTAGCGATACGCACTCCTTTTTCTGGTGTTTTAACAGAGATTCCTTTTACACGTTCTAACCGAGAGCGCAGTGGTGCCAGGTTGGCAATTTGAATAGCAGCTCCTGGACGTACATTAATTTCAAGAAGCATTGGTCCTTGGTCTTCATCAATTGTTAAATCTACCCCTAAATAACCAATGTCTGTTAGCTTTTGAATTCTAGAGGAAATTAATAAACATTCATCCCAAAATGGTATTTGGTTTCCAGATACAAGTCCGCCATGGGGAAACTCTGTAATTTGTTGGCCATGTTGAACAGCGTGCGTAGTTAGACCGGTCGAAACATCAATCCCCAGCCCAATACCACCCAAGTGCAAGTTGGCTTTACCGTCGCTGCCAGCAACTGGTAGTCGTAGCATGGCCATAACAGGCACCAAGTTGTAAACAATAATGCGAATATCAGGCAGTCCTACGGGTCGCATGCGCCTAAAGTCACTATGTGGATGTAGCAGTCCTTCAAAAAATGCAGTGTCTTTTCTGCCTCCTATCGAAAACTTTCCTTCTAAAATATCACGACAGTGTTCTATAATTTCTTCTTTCGAAATTGGGTGAACACCATTACGCATATAGCGTCCATTGCGCTTGCCTTTTAGAATCATAATTCCTTCCCCGCCTGCTCCAAAGTTAGGCTTAAGCACACATTCGTTTGGCAGTGCACTGTAGTCGAACTGTCGTAGTTGTTCTAGGTTTTCTATGCGTCCATATAGCTTAGCTCCTGGAATACCACGGGCAGATAAATATGCTTTTGTTTTTAATTTATTATCGGCAAACCATTTTTTACCTTTGTTGTATTTACGGATATATTGCAAGTTCCTTGCATTAAGCCCTAGTACGCCTTTATGGGAAAGTAGATTAAATATAGTAGAACTATTGTACGTGTTTGATTGTTAAAGAGAAAGTAGAAGTGTGTGTAAATATGACGATATATTTCTATAATACCAACATTCATCTATCTAAAACCTTGTTACTTGGGCACAATAAAATAATCTGTGTTACACTACTAACCAATGTTAAAAGACTGGAAGCATTGGCTACTTAATCATCTTAAAAATAAGCCTTGGTTAGGCCGTGTAATTGCAACAATTGCCATTATATTATTGGTAATGTTTGCGGTACGTGTTTGGTTAATTGGGAACCGCCTGCAATCACTCGAGCAATTTCAAGAGCAAGTACTTTACGAGGTTGGCGATGTTAAGATGAAAACATCTATTGTTGGTAACGACTTGCAGCAAGTGCGTTCACTTTTAAGATTGCCGAGTCAGTCGCTTGATGCCACTTCGGAATTACCACTTTCTCCCGCAGATAGCGAAGATGCCATTAAAGCTGGTCTCACACACCTTATTCAGTCACTCGGAGAAGACAAGCTCTATCGAGCCCGCATAGACAAGCATTGGAATTGGCTTACTAATCTGCAGCAAACCAAAGCATTGCACCAATTGCTTGTTGATCTTAATTTACAACGTGGTCCGCTAAAAGAAGATGAATACGAATTGCAGTTTAGTGTATTTAGTAATGCTGGTGAACAGTTAATGCGTTATAGTTTACAAAAAGATAATGGGCATTTGTACCAAGTAACCGATAGCGAGCGTTTTAAGCTAGAGCCACGTAACGAGGCTGATTTAACAGCTTCAGTTTTTGAGTTTATCCATGATTATGGTGGTAGCTTACAAGAGCAGAAACGCTGGTTGCAATTACAGCAGTCACATTTAGAAAACATGTTATTTGAAAGACGCATAGCAAACCTGCTTGAAATTAGAGATCTTTCGGTAGCAGAGCCAGAGCGTCAACAAGGTAAAATTTACTACTATCTAGTATCACAAACAGGGGAGCCAGTTGGCAACATTGTGCTCGATAGTGTGAATCAAAACATTATTTTACTTAACGGCACGCAAGAAGTAGAGATTGTAGAGCTTCTAGAGGCGCCTATGCTTCTTAGTTACATAAGCGAGCTTGATGTGCGTAGTTTTGTAGAGCGTGCAACAAGCACCTCACAAACGGTTTTGCAGCAACTGTTAGAAGAGCCAGGCATGCGCCAGATGATGGAAACATATAAGGCAACGCTAGAGCTGCAAAGTGAGAATGACGAATCTGCAGTATACAACTTAGTGATTGAAGATACAGTGTTAAAAAGAATTTTAATCGATAAAACAACCGGGCAACTAACAATTACTGAGCCAGATGGTACTAATGAGCGCAATCTACTATTTTCGCACACACCAACTGCACAAGAAAAAAATAATGATAAAGTACTACCATTTACAGCAAGTTTACTGCCAGTGGCATCAGCAGCAGATACCGATATGACAATCCTGCTAGTTGGTCAGCACCAAGGCTTAGCAGATACAATTGTATTAGCCCACATTAATGAAGTAAGCCAGGAAGTACGCATGGTTAGCTTGCCCCGCGATTTATATGTTAACGGTGGTAAAATTAATCGTTATGGCCATTTTGGCATGCCGCAATTAAAAGAGGCGGTAGAGCGCGTTAGCGGCGTAAGCATTGACGAGTATGTAGCGGTAGACATGTATGCGTTTAAAGACTTAGTAGATGCTATTGGTGGTATAGAGGTAACGCTAGAAACCGCTTTAGTTGACCCTAGTTACCGCACTGTAGAAGAAGGAAAAGTGGGCACATTATTTTACCCAGTTGGTAAGCATCAGTTAGACGGTACGGCTGCTTTAAGGCTGGCCCGTAGTAGATATACTAGTTCTGACTTTGACCGAAGTAGTAGGCAGCAATTATTAATACAAGCTATTGGCCAAAGGGTCCGTACCATTGGTTTTGCGAGCGTTGCCTCTGCGACCCAGCTTATTAATACAGTACTTACTAAGCTTGATACTTCGTTTACCACCCAAGAAGCGATTGCACTTGGATTTAGAGCAAAAGAGTACGAAGTAAAAGATATGAGCGTCGCCAGTAGTAGAAACGTACTTTATAGCCCGCCATATATGAAGCGTGAGCTCTGCCTAGAGCAGCGTAGCGCGGCAGAATGCGCCTCGGTTGCTAATTTCTACCACCTACTTCCACGTGGTGACTGGAGCACCTTGCATAAATTTGTACAGGAGGGATTGGGGGTTTAATTTTGACTTTTTTGTAACCAACCCTTTGTCAGCCTTGGCTGATCAGGGGTACACAAAAAAGTTTCGCGCTAGACGTTCGTTCGTAAGTAACTTATTGCAAGTCGTTCACTATCCTTCTTCGGCGGATAGCCGCTGCCTCTTTTGGAGACCACACAACTCAAAATTCACAGCGCGAGAATAATTCAGTCAAAACTATGCCAAATCACAGCTTACAATACAATCTTAAGCAGCTCGGTAAATCATACTGGAATCTTGTCCTCTCACAACACTTTTGCGTACATTTTGCCTTCTTTCTGCTGCACTGACTTTGTGCTGAACAACGTCTTTGCTTTCTCCGGCTCTAAAATAATTATCAACAACAGTCAAAAGACCATTTCTTAAGCTATGCGATATCTGAAAAATGCGCAAAGCCGATGTAATATCTTGCTCGGTAATATTATTTTTCTCCAAATTGCTAAGGTGTCGGTTTGAGATACCATAAAGAATCGCAGGGTCAGATGGTAAAACTTCATTCTCAGTTGTTGACTCAGCTAATTCTAAAATTAACGCACCAATTTTACTATCTAGGTTTTCCATAGTTTTATTTTATTAAGTAGCGCGATTGATGTCAATCATGGTGATACTTACTACCTCGATTAATTTCACCTGCTCGATACAATTGTTCAAACAACATTAATCGAAATAATTCATGCGGAAAGACGCAATCGCTTAGCTTTATAATCTTGTCAGCTTTTTTACGCACGGCATCATTCATACCAAATGCTCCACCAATAACAAATGTAAGCCCAGTACCATAATCTTTAGCCTGTTGTAGCATTGTTGCCAAGGCAGGGGAGGTGATTGCCTTACCGCGTTCATCTAAAACAATAATAGTGCCACTGCTTTTTTCTAAAGCTTGTAGGATGCGTTCAGATTCTTCGATGCGCTGCTTATTGCCATCTGCGTTCGTACTCGGTTTAATAATAACAACACTAGCCTTGTAGGAACGCTGAATGCGTTCTAGATAATGATTGCAACCATCAGCCAAGAATCGCTCTTTGATATTCCCAACAGTAATAATGGTAATCATTACTCTGCAGATGGTACCACCTCCTCAAAGCTAGCACTTTCTAGAATTAGTTTTACGGCAGTCTCAGTAGCTTTTGGTACGGTAACAGGCATCATAGCTGTTGCTGTGTAACCCCAGTCATCTTCAACAGTGCTCCATTGTTGAAATAGTAACAGTGGATGCTCTGCTAGCGGCTTAGCATGAAACCTATGCAGTGTAACATTACGGTCATAAATTTGGAATTCCTGTCGATCAAGTAATTTGTAACTTTGTTGTGTGCTAGCAATTTTAACAGAGTTTGTACTGTAATCTTCACTACTTACAGGTTGTAGTAGGCGTTCTTGCGTAATAACAATGGTAGGAAAAATACCACTTACCGCTTCGTCAGCCTGAAAAATAACTCTAGCTTCGTCAGCTGGTACGCCACGTTGGCGAGCGGTTTCACTGTCAACTAAGCCCCAACCTTGTGGAATACACGTTCCAAATTCACCATCCCAAAATTCACGCTGGCATTCTACAGCGGCTATTGAATCACCTCCACCGCCACAGCCTGCTAAAAATAGAGTTAATGCCAACAGGGGAAGAATGCGTTTCATGTATTTATTATACTGCAGTCCTCTTAAAAGCAAAAGCATTACGCTAAATCTGTGGAGATTTTCTCTAACTCACTTTGAATTTCAGTAATTCTTTGAGAATCTTGTAAATTACCAGTAACAATTGGGTGGTAAACACGTAAAATACTCTCATATTGCCCTCTTAATTTAGTGTTTCTAATATTATTTACTGCATCTTTTGCTGCTTCAAAAGATTCTTGAACACTGCGAGGAGGCTTTGGTGAAGATTGTGGAAAAGTTTGCATACGAAAAATTTATAGAAATGAAGAATTAATGATAGCCCCTATACCACAAAAAGACCAGCAAGCTGATCTTTTGGTGTTTATGTTAGCTTCCTGCAGGGACCATATGGGTAATGGTTTACATTAACGGAAGTTTGAGAGAGGCATCTCGACAATTTGCCATACTTGGGTCTGGTATTTCTCCTCGTGACCTGCGAAGTTCCCGTACCAGAATATAAGTTCAATAAAGTACAGATACTCATGGGAAGTTAGGTGCTATTCCCACTGCAGTATTGGCCGAAGCCGCAACATTAGCATAATAACACTGGCACTCATTGATACACTACCTCGCGTATCTAAGCGTCGTCGTATAGCAAAGAGAATGGTGGTTACGAAAAACGAGGTGTAAACCAGTAAGGCCAAGACGGCGGTTACGAGTAAACGGGTTATGATTGTGGAGTGCAACAATCACGCATCTTTCTGTAGTAGCTGAGAAGGGGGAGGTTATTAGTGACCAGGAAGAACGTGCTGAGACGATTGGGTCCATAACCACTATTCTCTTTGCGGGTGGTAATTGGTGATGTAAAGGATCGTTTTTTAAGGTTTTAAAGGGTGTGCCTGGCCAGGCGAGATCCGTAACGTGGATCGGTTCGAGAGATATGTGTGTGAATTGTTTGTTTTCACGGAACCGGGTTAGCAGTTCATCTAATCCTACACTGTATACTTTTGTTGTGCAAATAACAGCGCTTGCAAAAAGGAAAAAGTCAGTATGTATATATATTTTATACAATAAATAGAACAAATTTTGTATTCATAAAATATCCCCTAATACATGGGAAATAGGTGGGGTCAGATGAGGGGTAAATTAGGTATATGTGGTTTTTGGCATTTTATGCTTAAAAAAAGTTTTACCTAATATCTGATATGTATGTCTCTACTTTTTTGTAACCAATCCATCGACAAGCTCAGGAGTACACAAAAAAGTTTCGCACATGACAATTTTTCGCAGGTGGTTTATTCCAAATCGCTCACTATCCTTCTTCGGCGGATGGCCGTTCGCTCTTTTGGAAACCACACAACTCAAAATTCACAGTGCGAGAATAACTCAATTAAAACTATGCCAAATCACTGCTTGAGCGAGTATTTTGTGCTCTATGAGCAGTGAAGTTTGTTCAAATCACTGCCCGAAATAAGGGGCACTGAATGAAATACTGTACAATGTTGGTGCAGGACTCTACTGTGAATAGATAGCACAGTACGAGTGAGTTTGGCTTGGCATGATTTTTTTGATTACTTTTTGTACCAGCCTACCGGCAGGCAGGTCGACAAAAAGTAATAACTGCTACATCGGCAAAAATGAACAAGGGTTACTTAACTTGGCTTTGCACCCTATTATAATGATACCGACAGTCCTTACTGCAAAGGTCACCATGTTTAACGAGGCAATCTGTACAGAGCTTAGATTCATTATTATTACACTGCTTGCAACTAACGCTAATATCACCAGGGTCACCACAAAACGGGCAGCAGGCAAAATTAGTAGAAGGTTTTAAGTCTTGGTTAATAGCAGTGCGATGGTCAAATACGAAACATTCACCTTTAAAGTGGGTATTTGGGTATTCCATCATGTATTGAATAATCCCACCAGAAAGCTGGTAAACATGTTTATAGCCCATTTCTAGCATTTTTGGCATTACTTTCTCGCAGCGAATACCACCAGTACAGTAAATAAGCACTTTTTTATCTTTTGGAATTTCTTGTTTCATTAGTTTTTCAGGCAATTCCTGAAAATCATCAAGTTCTAAGTCTATCGCGCCATCAAACATGCCAATTTTATTCTCATAGGTATTACGTGTATCAATTAATACTACGTCTTCCTCGTCCATCATACGTTTCCATTCAGTAGGAGAGATATGGTTATGTCCTTCCATCATTGGTTTACACATACAATCCCAGCATTTAATAGATTCATCACGTGTTTTTACAAGCCAGCGTTTAAATGGTTGCTCGTCAGCTGGAGTATCTTTCCATACTAAATTACCAAACTCAGTTTCTAGCGCTTGTTTCATAGTTGTAATATCACTTTCCTTTCCAGCAATAGTTAGGTTTAAGCCTTCTAGAGTAATAAGTACTAGGCCCCCTAAATTTAAGTTCTTACCAAGCGCCTGAAACTGCTGCTGAAGCGCGTCGCGCTCCGCTATCGTTAAATCTTTAAAGCAGTAAGTAGTGGTAACAATTAACATGATTGTAATTATACAAATAAGATTGCATTATGCAACTATTCTAAAAGGTTCATGAGGACTTGAGAAGAAAGTAACTATTACTTATCCTCTCTATGATCATG
>CAYSVN010000044.1:0-9695 GCA_964434585.1 uncultured Candidatus Peribacteria bacterium
TACCGAAAAGCAAATTCCGCCAATTAAGCCAATAAGGCCACCAGTGAACGTAAGGGCAATGGCTTCTAATAAAAATTGACATAGAATATGCTTACGCTTAGCGCCGATAGCTTTACGAATACCAATTTCTTGCGTACGTTCTGTTACTGATACTAGCAAGATATTCATAATGCCGATTCCGCCTACTAACAAAGAAATTCCAGCCACTAATGCTAAAAATGTTGTTAAACCAAGTGAGACTGTATCAATAATAGAAATTGCTTGTGCGGCAGAGCGTACTAAAAAATCATCTTCATCTGGGTCATTATTAGGATTATCGATTCGATGGCGCTGCCTTAGCAGTGCAGTGATATCTGCACGAGTTAAGGCTTCATCGCCAACGGCCTGCACAACAATATAATTTATGTAAGCAATCCCCATTGCCTCCTTAGCAGCCGACAGTGGCATAAAGGTAAAAGAGTTTAACTGATCTAGCAGTGCAGATTCTGTTCTTTGGAATACGCCAACTATTTCGTACTTACTGCTGCCAATTGTTACTTTTTTACCTATTGGGTTTTGGTTTGAAAATAAATCTTCACGAGCTTGGTCGCCAATAACTACTACTTTTTGATTACGCAAATGATCACTTTCTGTTAAGAAGCGACCTTCTTTTATTTTTAGTCCATAGTTATCAAAAATTCCTTCTAGTGATCCAAAGATTAAAGGTGTGATTTTTTCTTTTTGGTACTCGACAGGTTTATCAACAATAATAACGGGCGCAACACTGGTAACTGTGTTTAATTTAGCGATAGCTTCTGCATCCTCTAGCTTAAGTGTATCTAAGGCTGCACCAAAACTCTCAAGTCCCTTAGGGAACACTTCTACCGTACGCATGCTTACAGAAGCTACTTGGTCTAAAATATAGCGCTCAAATCCAGCTCCAAGAGATAGAACTGAAATAACAGAGCCTACCCCAATAATAATGCCAAGCATCGTTAATAGTGCCCTTTTTGGGTTTAGCGTAGCTCCCTTAAAGGCGGTGTAAATAAGATCGAGAAAATTCATGATGTAAACAACTGATGTAAAGCCTGTTCTTTTTTTACATTTTCCTTTCCAGTTTTGTAGCCACCAGTGCTGTCACGATCGATATTACCGTTTTGTAAGTGTAGTACACGAGGCTGCAATGTATTTACAAGCGAGACATCATGTGTGGCTAGTACAATAGTAGTGCCGGTTTGATTAATGTGTTTAAAAAGCTGCATAATTTGCCTTGATTGATCAGGGTCCACATTGCCAGTTGGCTCGTCTGCAAATAATACAATTGGTTCATGAATAATAGCTCGACCAATGGCGATACGAGCTTTTTCTCCACCTGAGAGTGTTTCAGGTGAAGCGTAACGGTGAGACGCTAGATCAATAATATTTAACACTTCGTCTACACGGCTTTTTTGATGTTTTTTACTAATACCACAAACCTCTAAAGGAAATGCTAAGTTTTCCTCCACTGTTCGTTGGTTTAATAATTTATAATCTTGGAATACTACCCCTGTTCGCCTGCGAAAGCGTTGTAATGCACCTAATGGAATAGTGCTTAAGTTTACTTCGTCATACAATACAGATCCTTCATTTGGTTTTTCTGCCCCTGCCATAATATGTAGAAGGGTTGATTTTCCAGTTCCACTTGCTCCGGTAATACAAACAAACTCACCTGGTTGAATAGAAAAATTAATATTGCGAAGAATTATTTGTTTGCCAAATTTTTTTGTTAAATTTTTTATCGAGATCATGACTTATAGTCTAATGCAGGATGCAGTTATGAGCTAGAGAAAACAGGCCTAAAGAATGTTTTACTATCTTTAAGCACTTTTTATTCCTGACGTCTTTTTATTTTTTAGCTGCTCTAAGAAGTACAATAAATTGATTTCCCTGAGCGCGTACTGGATTTTCTTCTTCGGCAACTTCTTTATCAATTAAGTCTTGAGCGACGGCGGCTAATTTTTCTCGAGCATACTGCTTATTTGTTAATTCGCGTCCACGCAATTGAATAACAAGCTTTACCATGTGGCGTTCTTTAAAGAACTCAATGGCTTTATCTTTAATACGGTCTAAATCATGACTTTCGGTTCGAAAGCTCATACGTAATGTTTTAGTTTCGCGTTGCTTACTACCGGCTTTTTGTTTTTGTTGCTTTTTCTTTAATTGATATAAATGTTGACCCATATCAGCAATTTTTACAACAGGTGGATTTGCTTTATCGGTTACTTCAATAAGGTCTAGACCTTCCTCCTGAGCAAGTGCCAGTGCTTTACTAGTAGGCATGCGCTTATTGCCTTCCTCGGTTACGAGTAAAACTTCGTCTGTACGAATTTGCCCGTTACTACGAGGGCGACGAGGTTGTTTATTACGGCCAGAGATGTGCTGTCTTCGTTTTTGCATTAAATATTTGCAAATAAGGGAAGCAGTGCAGTAAGGACAAGGGCAATAGCTGCAATTAAGGCGATGATGCGAACAATGTTTTTCTGTTTCATAAAAAAAGGGTACAAGTTTTGGAGAGCGAGAGCAATAGTGGTTTTATTCTGGCACGGTAATTGTTAATGGCTCAGCAGATGATGTGGTACCAGATTCTGTTCTTACGCTAAGTCTAATAGTATATGTTCCAGGCTCTGTAAATAAGTGGTCTGGTTCTTCTAGGTCAGACTGACTGTTATCACCAAAGTCCCAACTATAGCTTACAATTTTATCCTTACCTGTTGTACATTCTGTTAGCATTGATACAGAGTATGGAGCTTTAGTAGGCCGCTTAGAGAGTTTAAAGCAGGGGTCTACCACTGGTGGCCTTATGACTACGTTTGTGAATTGTTCGTATGTATTTTGTTCCGTTAAAACTTTTACAGCTACTTTGTAAACTCCTTCTTTCTCGAAATACTCTGTGGTTCTACCGCTACGGATAGAGTAAGTAGAGTCTTTAAGGTCGCTATTAAAATTCCACTCAAATCCTATAATATTTTCACCTGGGATCGTAGTTTGTGACGCATCAAATGTAATATTGATTGGTGCAGGGCCACCGGTTGGACTTGTTTCGATAACAATATTAGATACTGGTGGTTTTACTTCTAAATTTAATGGTATACGCACAGCCTTACTGTCTGCATCTTGTGCTAGTAGTGTAATATTATAAAAGCCTTCTCTGCGATAAACAGCTTTAAATTTGCTATCACTTTGTATAATTTCTGTTGCATCTGGTGCCTCCCATCTAAAGGTAATAAGAGGTAAGGATGTTACAGGAGTTAGGTCTACCTCTACAGGTAAATCGCCAAATAGTTTTTTATTTTTTACAATAGGGGAGCCTCTAAATTGCAGATCGTTTATCCTAAGCGTGTCGACAACTTTTACAATTTTTGTTAAGCGTGCAATATCTCCTGCTCTGTTGCGAATGGTTGCCACTACTGCAAATGTTCCTTTCTCATTAAAGGTATGTGGTGCAATTTCTCCTTTTTTCGTTACACCGTCACCAAAGTCCCATTCTACACTACTTATTTCTTCTTCAGTAGTAATGTTAAACACAGTACCGAATGGCGCTGGGCCAATAAGGTTTTGTGGCTCGTGACTCATGCTGACAGGAAATGGCAATGGCTCTGGTGGATGAATGGTGATGGATTTTGAGTAAACTTGTTGTGATTGATTTGCATATTTTACAATTGCATTTATTGGCACTGGTCCTTTTTTTACAAATGTATATACCGTTTCTAGCTCTGGTGATACGACATCTGGCTCACCATCACCTGTGAAATCCCACTGCACTTCTTTAACTTGTTCTGGGTCATCTACCAAGTGGGTAATACTAAATTTTACTGGCTCGTCTATTATTGCCTTACTAGGAGAGGTTTTAAATACTTCACGAGGTATACTTATGCGCTGCACTACTTTTCGTTGAGTTCCGTCGTTTAATTGAATAAATAAAATAATATTATAAAGATCGCTACGTTCGTAAACAGCAGTAACGGTCGGTTCAACTGTTTGTTCGTTTACTTCTCCGTCTCCTTCATAGTCCCAAGCAAATTTTAAAGCTTTTAGTCCACGCGCTTCTAGAATATCTACACTATCTTGCGCAGAAAACGTTACAGCAATTGGTGCAATAAGCTCCTCAGGGTTTACTGGATCAGTAATAGTTATGTTTAAAGACGGTTCTTTGCCTATAGAAAGTAGTACCATTGCTGCAAAAGCTATTCCAGGAATGATAGCGACTAAAATTTTTAAGGCAGCTAGTGTGCGCTGAGCCGACTGCACCTTGGGTTGTGCTAGCCTACTAGCAAATAAGGCACCCACTACAAGCAACGCACCAATACCTACACCTGCAGAAAATTGGCCAATTGGTATTAAGAAATTTAGCTGACCGGTTCTATCGGGTAATATAGCTAGTAATGTAATACACCATAGTAAAAACAATACATAGGGTAGCCCTAATATTACTAAAATTAATTTGGCTACTTTTTTTACCTTTGGCTTTTTACTCTCAACAACTTCTTTTGTTGGTGTTGCAGTAATAGCATCAACATTAGGTGGCAGGTCTTCGGGCATATACTTATTATAGAGCAGGAACCGAAGAGGTTCTAGAGGTTTTAGAGGATGAAGATGTTGTAATGGTTTTTTTGTATATTGGTCGATGGTGAGTGGTGAATTGTGTAACGTTTATTATTTATACCATTTACTATCCACTGCTCACCACAAAAATCTCTACAACGCCTAGGACCTCTAGAGCCTATTTGTTATACTGACGCCATGAAACTACTACGAGGAAAACCAGTGGCAGATGAGCTCTTAAAAGCTGTTGCTAACATTGCAATGGATAGCGATGTACATTTGCGCATTATTCAAATAGGGGATAATCCTGCTAGCACAGTATATGTTGGGCAAAAAATTCGTACAGCTGAAACTGTTGGTATCCGTACAAGCGTTGACCATTTACCTCAGGACATTAGCCTTGACGAGGTGGTAACTGTTATTGGAAAAGCAAATACTGATAAAAATATAACAGGTATTATTATTCAATTACCACTGCCTGACCATTTAATGCCATATAAACAGATGTTACTTGATGCTATTGACCCCGAGTTTGATGTTGATGGTCTTAGTAGTTTTAACCAGGGCCGCCTTATGACTGGGCTACTGCATAATACGTTATTACCAGCAACCCCTTCTGGCATTATGAGATTACTTGATTATTATGATATAGACCTACTTGGTAAACAGGCAGTGATTGTGGGAAGGAGTAATGTTGTGGGGAAACCTATGGCGCATTTACTACTTAGCCGTGGGGCTACTGTAACTATTTGCCATAGCCAAACAAGCGACCTTAAGGCTTATACAAGTCAGGCTGATATTTTAATTGTTGCTACAGGTATTCCGCGCCTGGTAACAGTAGACATGGTTAAGCCAGGAGTGGTACTACTTGATGTAGGCATGAGCCGTATTGACGATAAATGGGTGGGGGATAGTGTAGGTAAAGAGCTTAATGATATAGCAAGCGCAAGAACGCCGGTGCCAGGTGGAGTGGGCCCACTAACAGTAGCTAGTTTAATGTGGAACTGTGTTGAGGCTATTGGTAAGGATTAAAAGAAACGATTTTATACGTTCCTTCTTTTTCGAGCCCCAAACCAAAGTAATGCAAACGCGCTGATAAGCGCGATGAAAATAGTCCAGCCACCAGTTTCTGGTTGACCAGGGGCGCTAGTATGAACGCTGTTTTCTACTGGAGGTGTTGGAGAATAATTACCAGTATTTGGGTTTTGTGCTAAGTTTTGTGCAGCTTGCTTAAAAGCCTCTTGGTTGTATGTTGGTTTAATTTCTTCTGGGGCTCTATGGGTTGGCAGTACAATGTTTTTAAATTCTGCATTAGTACCTGGTGGTAATGTAGCTAGTACAGAGCCAGCAGTGATGGTAATTTCTCCACGAAATGTTTTATCGGCTAGTGAGCGAATTTCGTAAACACCTACTGGTACAGTTAATGGAACAACAATTTTATAGTTACTATTTGGGTTTAAGTCTGGAGTGATAAAGCATTCTAGTAGCCAACAAAATGTGTCAGAAAAAAGCACATGAATATCGTTACTTTCGTTTACGATACTTAAAATACCCCCTTGTGGAACTTCTACATTGCGTGGTAAGTCATTACTAATTTTATAAACATGTTCTGTGGTTGCAACTTGACCACTTAATGGAATATTTTGGTAAAACATCGTGGCTCCAGCTGCAACCGTTAACAATAATGCTACGCTGTAAGCTACTAGTTTAGATTTTAATGTAGCGTGATGTTTAACCTTCGTTGCATTCGGAGTTTTTAATGCCGCCTTTACGATTACCGGCTTCTTAGATTGGGTGTTGAATAGTGATTTCATTGTTTAAGAAAACTGCCTTCGAAGAGCAAATAAAGTTCCTGCTACTGCACCAATTAATGTTAGCCAAAGCATAGTGCTGGTAAGACCAGTTTCGCCTGGCACAGTGGTTGCACCTACTTGTTGAGTTAGACCTGCTTGTAAAGGGCTAGTAGCAATAGGGTTGCTAGGAGCAGGATCTGCGCCAGTAACACCAACGTTTAGTACTAATGGTGCGCTTGATGAATTAGGGTTGCCAATGGTTACACTTACTTCTTGGCTAAAACCTGTTTCATCACCACTGGCATTAAGTGCACGTAGGGCAAAGTAGACAGTACGGCCTAACGGTAAGCCGCGCAGTACATGGGTGTTATCTTTAGCGGCAACTGTACGACGGTGTAAATATTTACTCGAAGTTTCACCATAGTAAAGGTTGTAGCCTTTTACACCAGCGACAGCTAATGGGTCCCAGGCTAGCATAGCTGCCGTGCCTTCGCTGGTTACTCTTAACCTAGTTGGGGTAATGCTTAACCATTCGCTATTGGTTACTTTTGGCATTGTTTCTGTACCTTCTGTACAAATATTTTGTTCACAAATTCCACTTACGCACTCTCTGTCTTTTGCACAACTGGCTCCATTTTCTTTTGGACCGTTTTTATTAGCATTGTCGTCATCGGCATTGCTAGAGTCAGAAGAATTACTAGATGTGCCATTTGATGATTCGCTGCTAGCGCTTTCGCTTCCATTGTCATCACTATTACCACCACTGTTTCCATTTCCATTGTCATCACCACTGTCATTAACGTTATTGCTATCACTACTATTGCCATCGTTATCGCTATCATCCTCACTGTCATTGCTAATTGCATCTTTTGCCATATTGACAAGGAGCGAACCAAGGGCGTCGACATCTAAAATTGATACTTCTTTACCGTTTTCTAGTGTGTAAATATTGGTTTCTTTACCAATACCATAAAAATTTAATGGACTACTTGTTGCGTTACTTCCGTCTAAAGGAGTAAGAACAACAGAAGCTAATCTTAATAGCTTATCTGTTGGTTCAGAGCCTGACTCTGCACTGGCTTCCATTTTTACAAAACCTTCTTCGGGGTAACAATCCTGCATTCCTGGAGAAATAAGCGATAGCACGCTGCCCATTGTTACACTTTTACACTCTAATACTTTTGGGTCGTACGTTAACCAAACGCTTGCTTTTGTAATTGGCTGACCACCAGGGTTAGGCAGGTCTAAGTTTAATGTAAAAGGCTCGCCAGGTTTTAATGCTGGGGTTTCACTAGTTCCAGGGTCTTTAGCTGGAAATGTGCAATCAAAATCTACATGTTTGTTGCCAGGACTTAGTATGCCATCAATATCACCAATTTTATCACTACCAAACATGTTGTCCTCGTTTTTCTCACCTTCGGTAATAGTAGCTTCACACTCTGGTGAATATAAAAATGAGGCATCGTTACTGGCAGCAAATGAAACAGGCACTACAAGTAGTGCTGTAGCTACTGCTGCTGTAAAAAAGTATTTATTCATATGTTGGTATGTTTTTAATGATGTAGTCTACATCTTTATCTGTAAGTTTTTCGTCACCGTTAAAATCATATAATTTAATTTCTTCTGCTGTTGGCAATCGATCTTCTGCAGATATTGCAATAATTTCTCTGGCTGCTTCTATGGTTGGTATTTTTTCTTCTAGCTGCATTTTTTTAGCCTGTCTTACTGCATCGTCTGGAATGGTTGCACCTAGCATACCTACGGTATTTAGCTTACCATTTGTTGCTACACCAAGAGCAAAAAATCCTGTGACCATACAAACTGTTAATACAGATGCCTGGATCATCTTAAATGCCTTAGGTTTTTGGGTTTTTGTTGTTTTCATCATATTATTGTACTCTTTTTTTGGTTTTTCCTCAATGAGCTATTGTTGACAGATTGTTTTCATAAGTTTTAATTACTATTTAGGTAAGTATTTTTTGTGCACATTGCGAAAGATTATCTGGTAAGTTTTTAATAGAATAATTTACTATTGTAATGACTTATAGCTACTTATTTATGTAAAACTGGATAGGTAATAATAGTTATCTGGACAGAATGCAAGTATAAAAAACCCGCAACATTGCTGCTACGGGTTGTGTTGACCCTTTTACGAACACGTAAGGGTTAGTCGTCCCAGTGTGCAAATGGTTCTTCGCATTGAGGATAACGTTCTTTGAGCCACTCGTGCGCCGTGGAACTCAGCTCTTGTGTAATGTCGTAATCATTTTTGCCTACCTGCTTAGGTTCGGTACGGTAAAGTTCCGTTCCGTCGGCATCAAGTACGACAGCAACACAATCTGCAACTTCATCTTCGGTCAAATCATAGCGATTACGACCGTCAACGAGTGTAGTATCCACTCTGAAACGAGGACGCCACTGCATGTGACCACTGCGGTCATAGAATGCAGCTTTGTAGAAAATTCCAGCACGCTTGCGACCTTTTTCATCGAGTAGGTCGCTCCACATACTGTGGTCAGTTGCCTTCTTTTGCCAACCTTCTGGCAGCTTGACTTCAATGAACACGTCATCAATGTCATTGCCGAAGGAGAAACCAAGTTTCCCCAGTGCCTCACGATGCTCCATCAGCCTATCCTTTGGAAGGCGTTGACTGTGCACAACTTCTTGCTGTCCGAGCGCTTCGGATGCTTCAATTCCACCAGGTATACTGGCAGTAATAGCATCGTCGACATTGCCTGACAGAAAAGCGGTAAGCGCAGCAGGATTGCCCGTGTTGACACCAGCTTTGTTGGCTTCATCAAGAGTCTTTTCAACTTGCTTATCATTCATCTCATCATTTCCTTTGCGAAAATTATTGTAAAAGGGCTACAGTGCGACTAATTCTTCAAAGAAGTTTCAGTACACAAAATTATAACATAACTTTTATTATATTATGTCAAGTTCTGCTTATTAAGTTTTATCTTGTATCTCTCTCTTCTTCACGCCCATTAGTAAGGCGTTATCAATACAGTCAGCTTTATTGTTGTAGCCTTCAGTGCTAGCGCCTACAGTCCTGTTGTTTGCTGCTAATCTTTTCCATCTGAACTCTCCTTTGGAATCCTTATAGAGTTGTGCACGTAATGTTCTTGGCATTGGTTATTGATTGGTAAGGGTAATGTACTACTATTATATCATGAATGTAAGCCCTACAGCTTAACTGTTATAACAACAGCTAAAGCTAAGGTATTACCCCCTCACTACGTTCGAGGGGTAGACGGGCTTAGTTGTCATGTAACGAATCTGTTTACCAAAGTAGGTGTTCTGCTGCTGCTCGTAGGTATAGGCTGGTTTGAACCGTTTTAT
>CAYSVN010000045.1:0-2183 GCA_964434585.1 uncultured Candidatus Peribacteria bacterium
GTCCTGGTGCCACTCCTATTGTTCCTGGTTCTCCTGGTAAGACAAGTTAATTTATAACAAAAGGCGCCTACACATGGTAGACGCCGTCTGCTTTTTCTCGCTTTCGTTATCGGTTAACTTCGAAGATATCACTACCGTTTTTGCCTTTAGCGTCTGCGAACCAGACCTCGAGGTTTTTAACGTCTTTGGGAACGATCACGTCAAACGCATTGATTTGCGTAGTGTTCTTTGGACGCCAGTAGTAATACCGGCCAGCAACCTTTGTTTTGTTCACAAATTTATCTCCAATTAGCTCAACATCTGTAGATGTTGGAGCCGCAGGAATGGTTGCAGTCGCAGATTTTGCTTCTTGTCTTTCTGCCACGGCCTGAGTTTGGTCGATGAGTTTCAAAAAAAGTTGTGGCGCTGTAAACAGCGTCCCACCAAAGAAAATACTCAAACAGAGCCCTAATTGAGCACCAAAGCCCAACCAGTTATCACCTATTCCGGGCGATCTTCTAACGGCCTCTTGGAGTATTACCGCGGTGGTAACTCCTATGGAAACAATTATCATTCCATATCTTTGCGTGGCAGATAGTCCTTGTCCGGTTGCCCAGGCGTAGACATACATTCCAATCACTGACATTACAATTGTAATCAGCACCTTCAGAATGAAGATGATGACACTACTGTTTTGCTGAGGTTGTTGTGCTTGTTGAGGTTGATGCGCAGCATTCCGTAATGCTTGAGTGAATGCATCTGTTAACTCGTTAGGATCTAGTCCATTTGACATTTGGTTCTCCATTTAGTTTGGTTGATTGCCATTCTAACACGAACAAGTTCGAAAACTTGACCCACAACGATTGTGGGATTCACGAGTGCCGAATGGCAAAAAAACTCGTTCGGTTAGAATAGCGTTTTTTACTCTAATGTCTTTAGAGTTATTAAACGAAAACGATGATTTGAAAAAACAGTGATAATATTATAAACTTATACTATTTTATGTCAAGTATAATTACCTTCTTTTTACAGTTCAGTTTGTAGTGATATTTTTATCTTCTGCTTGTATATCACTTTTTAACGTATTACTATGAATTTATGAATATTGCACTTATTGCTGATTGTTTACTAAGGTAACTTGCAGTAATTTCTTGCGTTTTAGGTGTACATATGTACACTGTATTCATGAATGCTGACATGCTTATTTATCAGGCTGAAAATGGAGCTTTAGAACTTCAAAAAGATGCTAAAAATAATACTATTTGGGCTACCCAAAAACAATTGGCACAAATTTTTGATGTTGATGTTCGTACCATTAATGAACACTTACAAAATATTTTTGCTATTCAAGAGCTTTCTGAAATATCAGCTATCCGGAAATTCCGGATAACTGCTAGTGATGGGAAAAAATATAACACATTACATTATAATCTTGATGTGATTATTTCTGTTGGCTATAGGGTTAATTCGAAGACTGCTACAAAATTTAGGCAGTGGGCTACAAAGACCTTACGACAACATATTACTGAGGGTTATACTTTGCATCCATCCCGATTACGGTTACATTATGACCAATTTACAAAGGCAATAGCTGACATGGGTTTATTATTGCCAGATAATACCAAGGTAGAAGTACATGATGTCCTTAACTTGGTGCAAGTGTTTGCGCAGACATGGTTTTCACTTGATGTTTTTGATAAATCAAATTTACCGATTACTGGTGCGCATAAAGCTCAGGTAATGATCACTGCTACAATGCTAGAAAAAGCTGTTGTAACCCTTAAGGCAGATCTTGTAACAAAACAAGAGGCAACCGATCTTTTTGCTCAAGAAAAAAATACAGGTTCGCTTGCTGGTATTGTTGGTAATGTATTGCAGGGTTTTGGTGGTAACGATGTCTATCCAACCCTAGAAGAAAAAGCAGCACATTTGCTGTATTTTATTATTAAAGATCATCCGTTTAATGATGGTAATAAGCGTACGGCAGCGTTTGCTTTTGTATGGTTTTTACTGCAGCACGATTTACTAGATATTAAAGCTATGAGCCCAGAAGCTTTAACAGTGCTTACGCTTTTAATTGCGGAAAGTAATCCACGCGATAAAGAGCGAATGATTGGCTTGGTATTACTGCTACTTGGTGCCAAAATAGAGTTATGAATATTGCGCTTATTGCTGACTGTTTACCGACTTATGGTGGGGCCGAG
>CAYSVN010000045.1:2193-9559 GCA_964434585.1 uncultured Candidatus Peribacteria bacterium
CCTTAAAGAATTCCACGATTTGTGGCCAGAGGCCCCACTATTTACCACGGTTGCTAATTTTGGAAATTTAGGCCCATTAGACGAAATTGATATTCGCACTTCGTACTTGCAAAAGTGGTATCAAATTCTTAAAAATCATAAATTTTTTATTACATTGTATCCACGTGCTATAGAAAGTATTGATACTAGTGACTACGATGTTGTGCTTAGTTCTTCTTACATGGTTGGTAAGGGCGTAATTCCAAAACCTCACCAGCGCCATGTGTGTTACTGCCATACACCAATGCGGTTTGCCTGGGTTATGGAAGATGACTACCTACAAACATCTAAAATTCCTACATTTTTGCAACCACTAGCTAAATGGCAATTAAAAAAACTCCGTAAGTGGGATTTACAAACCAATAGTAGGGTGGACCAGTTTATTGCAAATAGTAAAACAACGCAGGCACGCATTAAAAAGTTTTACAATCGCGAAAGCGTTGTAATAGAACCACCAGTGCAAGATCGTTTTTATACACAAGTATTAGGTCAACAGCGTGAAGGCTACGTAGCTTTTGGCAGAATGGTTCCTTATAAACGATTCGACTTACTGGTGCAGGCTGCTAATGTGCATAATTTTAAACTAACGCTAGCTGGTACAGGTAGTGAAGAAGCTAGATTAAAGGCAATGGCAGGGCCGAATGTTACATTCTTGGGCCGTATTCCCGATAGCGAGGTTGCCGGCCTCTACGCACGACATAAGGCTTTGCTTTACCCACAATTTGAAGACGCAGGGATTGTACCAAAAGAAGCACAAGCAACGGGTACACCTGTTATTGGTTTTGGTAAGGGGGGACTGCTAGAGACCGTTAAAAATGGAAAAACTGGCGTGTTGTTTAAAGAGCAAAAAGTACCTAGCTTACTACAGGCCATGCAAACGTTTGAAGCAATGAATTTTGATGAACAGGCTATTCGCACTTACAGCGAACAGTTTAATGTGCAACGGTTTAGAGAGAAGTTGCTTAAGGTGGTGGGAGAAAATTAACAATAATATTATTTGATAAGCCTATGGTTCGAGATGCGAAAAACGTGTCATCCTAAGGAGTGATTTTTACATAATAAAAATCGCATCTCGAAGGATAGCGTTTTTCACTCCTCACCATGACACGGCTTAGCTGAAGTCTTTATTTTTACCTTCCATTAATTCGTACCCCGTTTTCTTTTGGAATTTTAAGCGTTAAGATGCTTTCTTTCGAAAACCCTGCCTCGATTGTTTCAGGATTTACTACAAATGGCATGGTAATTTTTCGGCTAAAATCTCCCCAAAAACATTCTTCTACTAAAATAGTAGCATGCTCTGGAATTAAATTAGTACTGCGTCTTCCGGCAATAGTTATAGTATTTTGTTTTACGTCGATATCTAAATCGTTAATGCTGATCCCAGCAATGGGTGCTTTTATTTCGTAGTGTGTTGGAAACTCTAAAATATCTACTGCTAACTGCCCAGTTTGTTGTTGAGCCTCTTGTGGTCCAGCGGGAATAACAATGGTATCACCATCGCTGGTAACTTCGTTTGTTTGTAGGCTGCTAGAAAATGTAGAGCTTGCTTGCTTTTTTTTGGTGCCGAACATACCGTGGAATGTAGCCATAGTGGTGTGAGTATAGCGGCTAAGGTAGGGTTTATGCAAAGAATAAATGCGTTTCAGATGTAGAAAAGGTTGCAGGAGTTGCAGATGTTTTTTGTGATACTAAAGTATCCTTTTAAACCTCTGCTCCCTCTGCAACGTTTGCAACCTTTTCCCTTGAACTTATAGAGACATCTCCTTACACTCTAATCATGGCTACTGTTACTGTAAAATCTGGCTCTCAGACACAAACTATTCAAGGTGATGATGGACAAACAGTCCTGCAAATTTGTCTAGATCATAACCTGCCGATTGACCATGCTTGTGGTGGAAATGGTTATTGCACTACATGCGAGTGCCAGGTGGTTGCAGGCATGGAAAATATAAATGAAGTTAATGACAATGAAGAAGCAATGGACATTGATGGTGAAGATGGGCGCAGGTTAAGCTGCCAATGTGTTGTAAAAGGGGATGTCGTTGTGGAATTTGAAGAATAGTTAAGCGTTGAAGATGTTGCAAATGTGTCAGAGGTGTAAAAGGTTTCTTATTTTAAAATACATGTAATATTGAGATCCTTCTTTAACCTCTGCAACTTCTGCAACATTTATACGCGATAATCACTAGCGAGAAATCTGCTGCTCATTTACACTACACCCATGTCTCTTTTTGCTATTGAAAATTTCTCTGTTTCGGTTGAAGAAACAACCGTTGTTCATAAATTTAACCTAGAAGTTCAACCTGGTGAGGTGCACGCTATTATGGGGCCGAATGGTTCGGGTAAGTCTAGTTTAGTTTCTTGTATTATGGGGCACCCGGCGTACCAGGTAGAGGATGGAGACGTGCTTTTAAAACAAGAATCTATATTAGAGCTAGCGCCTGAGTTTAGGGCGCAACAAGGCTTATTTTTAGCGATGCAATACCCGCGAGAAATTGCTGGAGTTACCTTGCGAGACTTTTTATACGCTGCTTATAAAGCTCAATTTTCTGCTCGTAATCCAGATGAGCGCCCATTATCTCCACTGCGTTTTAATCGCCATTTAACAGCGCTAATGGACGGTTTATCATTACCTGAAAGTTTTGCGAGCCGATTTGTAAACCAAGGATTTTCGGGGGGAGAAAAAAAGAAGGCAGAAATTTTACAATTACTATTACTGCAACCAAACGTAGCTCTGTTAGATGAAACTGATAGTGGCCTTGATATTGATGCTCTTAAAATTGTAACAGAAGGTATAACGCGCTTAAAGCAAGAGCAGCCAGACACCGCTGTCATACTTGTTACGCACTATGCTCGTATCTTGCATCACTTACAACCAGATTATGTCCATGTGATGGTACAAGGACGTATTGTTAAAAGTGGTGGAAAAGATTTGGCGTTAGCGTTAGAGGAGAGGGGGTATGAAGAATACCTCTAAGGGTTGCAGAGGTTAAAGATGTGGCATAGGTGTCAAAAGTTTATCAACTGAATAAGTTTATAAAATTAAGCCCTTCTTAAACCTTTAAAACCTCTGCTTCTTTTGTAACTTTTAATTAATAAAAAAACCTCAAGAGAGGTTTATAATTTCGTTTAAGATTACAATAATTACATTGAGCTGTAGAATTGTTTCTTTTTACGTGCACTACGATTTTTTTCGCGAGAAAGTGCAGTTAAACGAACAAGACGCTTGTTAGGCTTTTTAGCAAAACGACCACGCTTACGAAGCATACGCAGTCCACCAGTGTTCACACCTCCAGAATTTTGAACGTATTTTTTCCATCGACTGACTAAGCCTTCGTTACTTTCATTGCCTTTTTTGACTGCAAATACTGCCATGGGGGAGAATATTAGATGGAAGTTAACCTTATTGCAAGAGAATTGTACTATTAAATGTTTCAGAGGTTGCAAAGGTGTCAGAAGTTTAAAAGGTTTCTCAGTTTAGTGTGCATATAAAACTGAGATCCTTCTTATACTTCTGCAACATCTTTAACGCCTGCAACATTTACACTCCTACTTCAAATCGTTCAATATCTGCACCAATGTTGCGTAGTTTTTCATCAAGGCGATCGTAACCGCGTTCAATGTAACTAACATCAGTAATAATTGATTCTCCGCTTGCACAAAGGGCAGCTAATACCATAGCGGCACCAGCACGAATATCGTTACTGGCTACGGTTGCACCTCGTAATTGGCTTGGCCCGATAACTAATGCTTGGTGTGCGTTTAAAATTTCTACTTGAGCATGCATCTTTTCTAATTCGTAGAGATAAGCCATACGTCCTTCAAACAGTCGTTCAAAAATACGGCTTACACCATTTGCTTGCGATAACAATACCCCCATTGGAGCTTGTAAGTCTGTTGGGAATCCAGGGTGAATATTTGTTTTAATATTAGTGGCATCTAGTAATTCTCCACTAGTTCCATCAACAGTTAATGAACCATCTTTATTCCAAGTAAACTGAGCTCCGATTCTTTTTAAGGTATCGAAAAACAACAGTAAGTCGTCTTCAATTGCATTGTGTAGTGTTAATTTACCATTGGTAAGAAGAGCAGCTAATGTAAAGGCTCCCGTTTCTAGATAGTCAGAAATAACGGTGTGATTTGGTGGAGTTAATTCTTTTTTGCCTCTTACCGTTACAGTATGCGTGCCAACCCCTTCAATTTCCACTCCCATTTCTATTAAACATCTTTGTACATCGGCTACATGTGGTTCGCATGCGGCGAATTCAATAACTGTTTCTCCTTCTGTAAGTGCCGCAGCCATTAGCATGTTAGAGGTCGCCGTTACGCTACATTCTGCCATAATTACTCTCCCTGCCTTAGGTTTTCCTTGCAGGTGCAGTGTATCGTTTGTACTCATGTCTTTTATGCCCATTTGCTCGAATCCATAAGTGTGAGCATGAACAGGCCTCTTACCTAAAAAACATCCACCAGGATAATCCATCTCTGCTACACCAAAACGAGCCAATAGCGCACCAAGGCAGACAATAGAACCACGTAGTTTTGATACCATTTCGTGGGGGATAGGCCTACTTTGTAGCTTTGTAGTATCAATGGTTACTGTTTTATTTTCATCGTGCTGACATGTAGCTCCCAGATGTTCAAAAATTTCTAGCAATGTTCGAATATCGCGTAAATCTGGCACGTTGTGAAATACGCTTTTTCCTGAAACAAGTAAAGCGGTAACAAGTAGAGGCAATGCAGCGTTTTTAGCGCCGCCAATGTGGACATCTCCGTGTAATGGGTTGCCTCCGGTAATGCGATAGTGAATATTCATAACTGGTAAGGTATGTTAGATTAATCGATTAAAAAAAACAATGACTCCTACTATATAAGCAAGGAGTCATTGTTTATAAATTTGTTCTTAGTCAATAAGTGAACGGTAAAGGATTACTCCAAGAATACCGCCAATGATTGGACCGGCGATGGTAGCAAGGTTGAATGCACCAACACCAAGAGCAACAGCAGGGTTTAAGATTCCAAGACCACCAGCATGCGCAGAAAGCATGATTCCTAGTAGTAGGGAACCTCCTACAACAAAACCGTGAAAGGCATCGTTTACTTTACCCCATACTACTGCACTAATTCCAAATAAGAAGAAAAGAGCACCAATAAGTTCAGTAAAGAAAATAGCCATATCGAAATTACCACTTACGCTAAATGCCATAGCGTTACCGGTTAGTAAACCAGCTACTACAACAGCTAAAATAGCACCAAGAATTTGGCAAATAATGTAAATAAGAGCATTTTGTGAGCTGATTTTACCACCAGAAAGTAGTGATAATGTTACCGCAGGGTTAATGTGCGAACCACTAATATTACCAATGGTGTAGACACAAATCATAAGGGTAAACGCAGCAATAACGGCAGTTGCTAGTGCTGAACCAGCGCCAGCATTAACAGAAAGAATAACACCTAGTGTTAAGAGGAATGTACCGATTAACTCGGCAAGAGGAGCGCGATGCGACATAAAAAAAAGGGGAATCCTTTGACTCTACTTTGTGATGACCATAATACTTTATAGTCAAATGAGCAGGCCTTAGGGAAATAAATAATGAACAATTATTGTATGCAGTATAACGAATCTCTTTTTTTATTGCTGTAGAATTAGGCGTTTTTGTCAATTTGTTTTTGTGATATTCGTACAAGTAGAGAAGGAAGAAGACGAAGAAAGAGAAGAACAGATTTGTGTTATGTGGCTTTTTCTTTTTCTTTTTCTACCTTATACTACGTCTATGTCTAATCTTGAAGTTATTATTGGTCTGGAAGTCCACGCCCAGGTAAATACGAATACTAAAATGTTTTGCGCTTGTGATAACGATGCTTTTGGCAAGGCTCCTAATACAACGGTTTGCCCTATTTGCATGGGGCACCCAGGAACTCTGCCTGTACCAAATGGAGTCGTTGTTAACAAAGCAATCGCTGCTTCGGTTGCAATTGGCTGCACAATTAATGAAGATAATCATTTTGATAGAAAGCATTATTTTTATCCTGATTTACCGATGGGGTTCCAAATTTCTCAATTTGATTTCCCGATAGCAAGTAAAGGTAAGGTTGCATACGATATTCTTGATGCTAGTGGAGCAGTAGAAACTACAAAAGAGTGCGGTATTACCAGGTTACATATGGAAAACGATGCTGGTAAGTTAACACACCGTGGCCAAACGACGTTGTGTGATTATAATCGAGCAGGGACTCCGCTTATGGAAATTGTAACTGATCCTGATTTACGTAGTGCAACTGACGCAGTTGCGTTTGCGCAAGAGTTACGCCGTATTTTAATTGCTGCTAATGCTAGTGATGCAGATATGTTTAAGGGAATGATGCGTTTTGATGCTTCAATTTCTTTACGAGAACGCGGTACTGAGAAGCTTAACCCTCGTAGTGAGATTAAGAACCTTAACTCTTTTAAAGCCTTAGAGCGCGCACTTGAGTATGAAGAAAAACGCCTACGGGCTATGTGGGATGAAGGTGGGCCACTTGATGGAGATATTACCGTAGGATGGAATGATGATACTGGTAAAACAAGAATGCTCCGCGATAAAGAGTCGGCAATGGATTACCGTTATTTTCCAGAGCCAGATATTCCACCGCTTTATATTACGCAAACATTTGTCGATGAAATAACAGCGGATTTACCACTATTACCCAGGCAGCAACGCTTGCGTTACCAAGAGCTTGGTTTAAGCGAAGCTCAATCGATGATGCTCGTTGATCAGCCAGCAATTGCGCAGCGGTTTGACGCAGTACATGAGGCCACAAGCGATGCAAAACGTGCAAGCAGCTTTGTGTTAACGCAGCTAACAGGCTTTATGAATAGCCATGAAAAAAATTGGAATGAAGCACCAAGTACAGAGGATCTATTAGCATTGCTAAAAGCAGTTGATGATGACACGGTTTCTGCAAATGCCAGTAAAGAAGTGTTAGAAGCTATGGTGGAAACAGGCAAAGAGCCAATGGCTATTATTGAAGAGCGTGGCCTGACACAAGTAACAGACGAAGGTGCCATTGATACTTGGATTGAAGGTGGAATTGCTGCAAATCCAAAAGCAATTGAATCGTTTAATGAAGGCAAAGAGCAAGCACTTGGTGCCGTGGTTGGATGGGTTATGAAAGAAAGCAAAGGAGCCGCGAATCCTAAAGTTATTATGGAGAAATTAAGAGAGAAACTTTCTTAACTTTCTAGTTGTTTATACTTCTTGTTCATTTTTGTCGACCTGCCTGCCGGTAGGCTGGTACAAAAACGAACCAAAAAAATCATGGCAAACAATACTTCGACAAGCTCAGT
>CAYSVN010000046.1:0-9366 GCA_964434585.1 uncultured Candidatus Peribacteria bacterium
GTACTATTCCTACCCCTTCTACGATTGTTACTATTAATAATATGCAGACTATCACAAATGAAAAGCTAATACTTTTTGGTTTTTCTTGTGCCTTGTGGAGCATTCCAAGCATTAACCAAAAAGGGAGTGCTATGCCTACGAACTGTAAATTAAAATCAATCATTACATGTGCTAAAACACCAAGGATTCCTATTAACAAAAAGCCACATGCTACGTCTTTGTTTATAAGTACTTTCTTTAAGCCTATCCAAACTGAGCCTGCAATGAGCATAAATAACATTAGCATTGTTAACAGTCCTCGTTCGGTTGCTATTTTTAACCATAAGTTATGCGCATGGTCGCTTGTTGCTAGTACACCTGTTTGGTAATAGGGCTGAATAAACCTAAAACTATATGGCCCGTATCCGAGCAGCTTTTCCTTTACTGTCGCTGTTTTTATTATCTGTAGTGATTGTTGCCAAAACTGCGAACGTTCTGAGGCTGACGATTTACCTTCGGCTGCTTGGAATGTTACCTTGTCACTAACATCTTGTATTGGATGATATATAGATCTAATTTGATTTACTCCAAAAAATAACATAATGCTCGTTATTATTATCGCTACTATATTTATTACTGATTTTTTATGAAGTAGTATTTTTTTATTCATCCACACTTGAGCTGCCAGCAGTAATATCAACTGTCCACTAAAGGCTATTAAAGCACCACGCGAGAAACTTAGTAGCAAGCACCCAATAATAACACCAAGGCCTAACACTCTTAATATACGGTGTTTTATTAGTAAAAATAATGGCCATACCAGCAGTAGGTATTCCGCCCAGGCATTTGGCCAGTAGTCTGTATGGAAACGCCAATCAAAAAATGTGCCTACCATTCTATTAATAGGTTGGCCAATATATACAAACAGCCCTACTAAACAGGCTATTATTGTTACTACTTGTAATGTTTTTATAATGCTTTGTTTTACATTTTTTTGTTGCCAAAAATTTATTGACCATAAAAATAACAAACCCAAGCTAACGGTTTGTAGTATTTCATCTAATCCATAATTTTTGGTGGAACTAAGCACCCAACTAAGGATACTTAGCCCCATGAATAAGTATGTGCACCAGGTTAACCAATTTGGTGCCTGTGGTACAGCTTTCTTTTTTCTATCTTGCCACCACTGTAATGTAATAATAGCAAAAGTTAGTGCGACAAGCCCCCAGGTGGCATCTAAGCTTTTGCCACCTCGCCAAAGTACAGCTACGGTTAATCCAATTGTTAATAGCCATGTTTGGAGCTTTATAGTCATGAATGTAGTTTACCTTTTTTTTATCATTATCCAAGCAACTATCTTCCAAGATATTTTATTCAAGTTAGATTTGGTGTAGACTGGTGTCTCATGAATTTTAAGAAACGTGTTGTACAACAAGAGCCTAAAAAAAAGCTACCTTGGCGTGCCATTGGTGGAGGACTGCTAGCTGTGGCAACAATACCAGCTGGAATTTTTGCGTGGCGCAAAGCTCGTAAAAAATCTTTACCAACCCAATCGACTGATAATGCGCCAATGCTTAAGAAAATGCTCTCACTTGCTGTTGTTATTGCTATTTTGTTCTTATTATTCTTTTTTATTCAATCGGTTATTGCGTCGCTTGCAAACATGGAGCTTTCTTCTGTGCCGCTTAGTGGCAGTGTTCCAAAAGATGATAGCAATAGAACAAATGTACTTTTACTAGGACAAGGAGATGATGACCATGATGGATTTAATTTAACCGATAGTATTATTGTAGCGAGTGTTGATTGGTCTGGCAGTGGTACAGTAAGTATGCTTAGTCTGCCGCGTGATTTATATTTTTTGAAAACTAATAAATTAGGTCGAGCAAAAATTAATACATTTTATCGTGACAGGAGTTATGTTCTTGAAGAGCGCGGTTTAGATGAGAATGAAGCTTCTATACAGGCAATGGCAGATGTTAAAGAAGAAATTGAAGTTATTACAAACTTAGAAATTCATGGAGTTGTTAAAATTAACTTTACTGCCTTTGTTGAAGCTGTTGATGCCTTGGGTGGTATAGAAATTAATGTTCCAGAAGCTATTTATGATAGCCAATATCCTGGCCCTAACTATACCTACGCACCGTTTAGAATTAGCGCGGGCCAGCAAACTATTGATGGGGAAACGGCTCTTAAGTATGCTCGTAGCCGTTATAGTACAAGTGATTTTGATAGATCTGCTCGCCAACAGCAAATTATTGCAGCCATTCTTAGTAAGGTGCAAACAGGTAATTTATTTAAAAAAGCTTCACAGATCTCTAAGTTGTACGAAAGCCTTAGTAGTAATATAGAAAGCACCTTTAACTTACCAGAGCTTATTAATCTTGCTAACAAAGGACGTAAGCTTGATAGATCTCGTCTTATTACCTTACAACTTAATGACCGAAATGGACTCTATGGAGAGCCACTGCAACCTGGAGGAATGCTTTATAATCCACCGCGTGACCAATTTGGTGGTGCTGCCGTACTGCTTCCAATCTCTATTCCAGAATTTCCAGTAACATTCGAGCAAATTCAAGATTTCTCTTATCTGTTTTATCGTGATCATGATATTCGTTTACCAGGTAATGGCATACATGTTTACAACTCTAGTGGACCTAGTGGTTCTGCAGAAAGGCTTGGCTGGGAACTGTTTAGGTTTGGTTATCCGTTAGAAAAATTTGGTAACATTCGACTAGATGATAATGATGAAAGGGCAGAGTATCTTGAAAGCTTTATTGCTGTTGCTGCTGGTGATGAATATTTAGCAAAAGACTTATCAGAATTATTAAGTATTCCAATTGTTATTAATCATCCAGAGCTACTAACAGCTCAGTCTAATGTTGCTATTGTATTAGGGGAAGACTATACTTTTAAACGTCTTAAGACCCTTATTGAATAAATTATTTATACATAATGACACCTCGTGACATCATTGCGCGCGCTTGGACTATGACGCTAGAAGAAAAAGTGTTGTGGCCATGGGGAATCGTCACTGCGTTTGCAGAAACACTACAGTCTGTGCAGTTTATCTCTTTACAATCTTGGTATTTTTATACATTGATTGTTGATAAACGAAGAGTGGACTTTGTGGCAGTGTGGAACACTATTACCGATACACTTCCAATGTGGTTTATTGTTTTTATTGCTATAACTTGGGGCTTAACTTGGTCTATTACTAAGCTTATTCCCACTTTTTCTAAAGGAGCTATTATTGGATTGGCTGCTAAAATTCATAATGAACAAGATCATCGTGGTGGTCTGGTAATGGCGCTTTATAATTTTGTAAAAATTGCAGAATTCCATGGTATGTTTATGCTTGCCAATACCAGCTTAGTACTTTGGTGTAGCTCGCTCGCTATTCGCTGGTTAGATGACGGTGGCTCTACTGCTGTTACATTAATTGTATTATGGACATTGTGGTTTTTTAGCTCATTTTTGTATTTAATTTCTAGCTTTGCAGAAGAGGGTGTTGTTATTAAAAAACATGGTGTGTTTAAAGCGGTATCCGAAAGTATGAAACTCTTTGTGTCCCATGTTGGACATATTGTCTTTGTTATGATTTTACTCCTTGTTATTTCTATTCGTATTTTTGTAAGCGCAGTAGCGTTTGTACTGCTCCCCATTATTGTAATTGGTATTGCTTTGGGGCTTATGACGTTTCTTTCTAAGGTGGTTAGCGCCTTAATTGCTGGTGTTATTGGTATCGCTCTATTGGCTGTTGTAAGTTACTTCTTTAGTTATTTAGTTCTGTTCCAGCAAACAGTGTGGACGCTTACGTATATGGAGCTTAGTAAACTTAAAGATGTTGATGTCATTGATGAATCAGCAGAGGTTTCTGAAACTCCAGTGATGGGAGAAGTTTCTCCTGCGCCAATAGCTGCATAAAAAACAAGGCAGTCCGCGAAGGAACTGCCGAGCACTCTTTTATGAATCTGGAGATTCACTAGGCTAAGTGAGACCTATTTTTCATTCGCTAAATGCGAATAAAACCGTTTTTTGTTGCATCTGGATATGGTAATTCCGGTTGCAATTGTGGTGTGGCGATGTTGTATGGAATGTAGATGCATTCATTGTGTACAACCGCGCAAGCTTCGTCTGCGTTTGGATTTTTCCCCGAAATGGCAGATGTTACATTGCCTTTTCGAGCTGAACCAAAGTAGCTCGTCCAAAGCGATCTTTCTCGATCGATGATTTCTGGCGGAAACCCAAAATCGTGAGCATCGTACTTTTTGAAAAATTCAATCATCTGCGGCCGATGCCTCAGTTGAAGAATTCTTGTTGGAAGGCCAAAGATTGATTCGAGCATTACCTTGGAAGGTGCTATTAGGTGAAATGGTTTTGAAAATGCTTGCACATCTCCAAATGATTCCACATTGATTTGCCCCCATCGAACTGTTCGATTAGGTTCTGAGATTGAGCCAACTTGACCTAGTCTAGTTGCAACTGAGCACCCAGTCTCACCCCCAAGACCATTTCCTTGCATTGCAACAATGGTTGGCCTTGATAGTACAAGACCTTTGTGAAATGCCTTAGTTCCTTCTTCGAAGGGGATATCACGTACTTTCATATTTAGCTTACCCTTTCAAGGTTTGCAGGATATTTCTAGAATTGTAAAAAAACGACTTTATTATTATATACTTTAATTATTATTAGTCAATAATATATATTAGAACCTAAAATATTCTACTATGCAATACTATATATTTGATAATATCTTTAAAGAGGATTATTGTCAGCTGCTATGTATAGTAAAGCTAAGTACTGGCGTTGGGGATTAATCTTCTTACTACTTGGGTTTTCCCAGTTAGCATTGGCTAATATTCGCTTTGCGGAAGTTATGTGGATGGGGACAGATTTAAGTACAGCAGACGAGTGGATAGAACTGTACAGTGAAATTGAAACTGATATAAGCGGATGGTCGTTATCTAAGCTTAGCAGTTCTGGTAGTGGACATGACATTCTATTAACGTTTGCTACCGGTACTGTATTACTTGCTGGTGAAGTATTTTTAATAAGTAACTATCCTGTTACTGATTCAAGATTAGCAGTAGAACCTCATTTAGTTGATACAGCGCTTAGTATTCCCAACAGCAAGCTTCAACTTTATTTGCATAATGAAAGTGGGGAACTGATCGATATAGTAGATGATGCAATTGGCGCACCAATGGCAGGGGAAAATAGTAGTGGGACTGGCACACGTACAAGTATGGTCCGGGTTGATTACAATTTAACTGGAGATAATCCTGATGCCTGGGAATCGAATGCAGAACAATGTGGATGGGATGAAGGATTTGATTACCTCTTTGGCTCACCTGGCTTTTTGAAATGTCCGAATAACACAGATAATTCATCATCTAGCTCTTCTTCAAATAACTCTAATTCAACTTCATCTAGCAGCTCCAATACCTCTTCTTCTGATACCCTTACTTGGAGCGGTCTTATTATTTCTGAGGTGCTTAGTAATCCAGTAGGAGCGGATATGTATGAATGGGTAGAGTTAGCAAATTTAAGTAATTCTGCAGTGACTTTACTTGGTGTTGTATTAAGCGATGAGCAGAATCAATATGTATTTACTGGTACCATATTACAAGCAGGGGAGTATCGAATTTTTGGTAAAGATATTACTGGCTTGGCATTACAAAATGATGGCGAATTGCTAACACTTGCATACTCTGGAGTTGTTATTGACCAAATGCAGTATATGGAAACGGCGGAAGGAGTGGCAGTTGGACGTATGCCTGAATCGGATAAACTTGAAGTACTGTGTGGACCAACACCAAATACAGAAAATACTTTAGAGCCAGCTACGATTGCTATTGATATTCAATCTGGTAGTAGTGAAGGCTATGGTTCTGCTTCGCTTAATTTACAAGCGGTCAGTATTAGTGGGGCATCTCTTAACAATATGGAGTGCTTGTGGCAATTTGGTGAAGGTGATACTAGCGATAGCTGTAATCCATTATCATATAGGTTTAATGCTATTGGTGAACATGAAGTTACACTCGAGGCTACTAATTATTGTGGGCAGCTACAAACTGACTCATTACAAGTTTTGGTTAAACCAAAAAAAACTTCTGGTAATCAGTCCGGTAGTCAACCGAGTAGTGAAACTGATTGTAATGACGATGCTAGCAATATTATTATTTCGGAATTTATTCCTAATCCAAAAGGAAGTGATAATGAAGAATGGATAGAGCTCTATAACCCAGCTAGCCATACAGTAAAGCTTTGTGGTCTTTGGCTTGATGACGACGAAGGCGGTAGTAGTCCTTACCATCTAAAAAACTATAATATTGCTGCAAATTCTTATTTGGTTGTTTCTCGTTCAGATTCTCGTTTGGCACTTAACAATACTGATGATGCCGTGCGACTGCTTGCAAAGCAAGCTGGAAGCTATAACGTGCAGTCAGAGGTATTGTATAAATCTTCCAATGAGGGGCAGTCTTATAGCTTGCGTGAGGATGGCATTTATACTTGGACGCCCTACGTAAGTCCCGGTGAACAAAATGTGTTTAAAACTTATAGTAAGCAGTATGAGCATGAGACCATTGTTATTAGTAGCGCTCTGCCTAACCCGGATGGACAAGATAGTGGCGTAGAGTGGATAGAGCTTATTAATGTAAGTAATACTGCACAAAAGCTTGATGATTGGTATTTGTACTCAGCTAAAAATTCTGATGTGCTTATTGGTAACTTAGAGCCAGGTAAGGTTAAACGGTTAATGGCTAAAGATATTGGGTTAGTCTTAAAAAATACTGAGAGTAATTTAAAACTCTATAGCCCCGATGGTCAATTGCAATCATCGTTAATGTGGACCAAAGCAGTTAGCGGTCGTGTATACGAGCGAGCAACCATTTTTGATGACGCTGTTGAGGTCGCGGTGTTGGATGTTATTGATGGTGATACATTTAAAGTACAAGTTGACGATGTTGCAGTGCTACCTAAAGATGTTCAAGAGCATCTTGGTATCTTTAATGGTACTACTATATTTACTGTTCGTATGTTAGGTATTAATACTCCAGAAACAAACCATCCTACTAAAGCAGTAGAACAGTATGGACAAGAAGCTAAAGCACTAGCTACCGATTTACTAAAAGGTAAACAGGTTAGCCTTACGTTTGATGATACTCGACTTGGAAAATATAACCGTATACTGGCCTATGTTCAATTGCCTGATGGTCGAAACGCTCAAGAAGTTTTACTGCGCAGAGGGTTAGCTTTTGCTTATACTACGTATCCATTTTCTCAACTTCACTGGTATCAATCATTACAACAAGAAGCTAAAAAGAATCAAGTAGGCATGTGGAGCAGTGCAGAAGTTAAAGAGGTGTTAGACGTTGCAGGTGTAGAAGAGGTTTCTCAATTAAGTGGAGCGTTGATAGCTCCTTTTGAGATTTCTGAAACATTTGATACCCCTGCAACATCTGCCATGTTATATTTGCCAATTCAATTAGAGTTTCGAGAAGTGTATAGCGCGCCTGGTGATGATGAGGAAGAATGGATCGTGCTTTATAACCCAACAGAGCAAGCTATTGATATTACAGGATACATTCTTGATGATATTCGTGATGGAGGTAGTAAGCCACATGTATTAAATGAAATTATTATTGAACCCCTAAGTGAATACTATTTACCATCACCTGTTATTTTAAATAATGGTGGAGATACTCTGTGGCTACTTACACCAGATGAGCTACATTCTATTATGTTGGAGATTCCAAGCATGAAACGAGGTGAAGCTTATGCTTTAAGGCATGATGATTGGTGTACGACTAGTACGCCTACTCCTTATGCTGAAAATGTTTGCGTTAAGGTGTTATCTGCATCTCATTCTTCTACTATAAGTGTACCAAAGCCACTACCAGAACGCTGGTTAAGTTACGAGAATATTGCAGTAAGCCAAGTAGAGCCTCAATTAACTAGGGCTGCCTGGACCGATGCATTATTAACTGCAAATCTTGCATCGAATGACATAGAATGCAAAACCAGTATTTGGTCAGAAATTGTTCAGTTGATTTTTATTACACTATTTGTTGGCGGAGGAATGTGGTGGTGGATACGAAAGAAATAACGTTGCAGACGTTAAAGATGTTGCAGAAATTGAAGATACTTTGGTGCTGTAGTGAGCCTAGTCGAGCTATAGCATGTTGATGTCCTTCGGCTACGCTCAGGACATCAAACCTTTTAAACCTTTGACGCTTCTGCAGCTTTTGGTACTTTGTTTTACTCCGCCTCAATACTCGCCAGTCGTTGAGCTTGGTCCCAGGTTTGTAGCGCTTCGATAATGCTTTGGATTTCTCCTGTCATAATTCCTGGTAAATTACTAAAGTTTTGCCCAATGCGGTGGTCGGTTACGCGGTCTTGTGGAAAATTATAGGTTCTAATTTTCTCACTACGGTCACCACTACCAACCTGTCCGGCCCTGGCTTCACCACGTTCTTTTGCCAGGCGCTCTTGTTCTGCTGCATATAAACGGCTGCGGAGCATTTCTACGGCCATTTCGCGATTTTTTTGTTGACTACGGCTTACTTGGCATTCTACGGTAACACCTGTTGGTTCATGTACCATACGCACAGCGCTATCGGTTTTATTAACGTGTTGTCCGCCAGCACCACTAGCACGGTAAGTATCAACACGAACATCTTCCATTTTTAGCTCAATATCTACCGCTTTAGCTTCTGGTAAAATAGCTACAGTAGCAGCAGAGGTGTGTAAGCGCCCCTTGCTTTCTGTTGCAGGAATACGCTGCACTCGGTGTGTGCCAGATTCAAATTTAAGAGAACCATACACATCTTGGCCATTAATTTTAACACTAGCTGCTTTTACGCCACCATTATCGCTTTCTTTAATGTCGAGCACTTCAGTGCCCCAGCCTTTTATTTCACAATAACGTAAATACATTTTTACTAATTCTGCTCCAAATAACGCAGCTTCTTCTCCTCCGGTTCCAGCACGTACTTCTAAAATTACACTTTTGGCGTCATCTTTATCTTTTGGAATTAAAAATATTTTAAGTTCTTCTGTTAGTTCTTCCATTGTTATTTTGGCTTCCTCAGCTTCCATTTGTGCCATTTCGGCCATCTCTTTATCATCATGTTTTTCTTTTGCAAATTCTATTGCCGCTTGGCAGCTTTCGTATTTTTCTAAAATAGGTAACAGTGGGTCAAGGTCTGAAATGGCCTTTGCTATGCGGGCAATAGCTGTGTGGTCATTCATTACTTCTGGTTTTTGCATTTCCTTGTTTAGGTCGATATGCTTTTCACGTAGTGCCAATAATTTTTCTAGTAATTTTTTATCCATGCAGGCAGTGTAGAGTATTTTGTCTTACTTTTGTACTTTAAGTAGTAA
>CAYSVN010000047.1:0-2811 GCA_964434585.1 uncultured Candidatus Peribacteria bacterium
CTGAGCTACACACCCGAGTCGGGATAACAGGATTCGAACCGTGCAACCTCTGGCTTTTTACACCAGCGCTCTACCAATTGAGCTATACCCCGTAAATCTCTAACTCTTTAAAAAGAATTAGTAAATGATACTAATTTATATTCTTTAAGATGTCAAAACGTATTATACTAAATGTATTATGACTGTTTTTGAACCAACAGAAGAATGGGTAAGGAGAAACTCTGATTACCCAAAAATTGAAACCCCAATCCAAGATATTCAACTAGACAATCTTGAGCGCTCTCGTGCATTATTTGTAAAATATTGGGAACAGCTTCGTATTCGTTCGTTAATGGTTAAAGAAAAAGAAATGTAATCTATACTACTAACCTCTACTTGCTATCTTAGTAAAAAATTAGTACAATAACACTATGAAACAAGCTCTAAAAAACCCGTGGGCCATTGTAACCTTTTGCCTAGCCGTACTAGTTGTTGGTTATGGTGCTGTTATGGCTAATAGCGAAGAAGGTCTATTTGCAGCACAGATCTGTGAAATCGACTGGGAAGCAGAAGCTGCTTACAATGCTCAAAATCAGTAAATATGAAATTCCTGCAATTGAACACATTTTGGAAACCAGCCGTTATTGCCACTGCTATTGCGGCAATACTTTTTTTATGGCTACTGGGTACATTTAATGGTGTTATTTGGAGTCCGCCACGTCCAGCACCAGACATGCTAGAATGGCTATTTACCATTGCACTGATTATACTTATTGGCCTGAATGTTGGCCTTATGAGCTACCAACGTAAACACGGTAGCTGCCCCATTGGTGCTAAGCGCGCTAGCCGTATTGGTGGCACTATTGGAGCTTTAGCTTTAGTGTGTCCAGCTTGTATTGCGGTACCCCTTTCTATTGCTGGTCTTGGAACTGCTCTTAGTTTGTTTGCAACATTTTTACCAATGCTGCAGGTTGTCTCGATAGTGCTCATGGTTATGAGTGCCGTTATCCTTGCAAAAAAATCGTAAATTTGCGAAAAATAAAGGAGAGAGTATAGTAATAGAAATGCCATCTCGATTTGAAAACTTATCTAGCTTTCAACTTTCAGACCCTGAAAGTAATAGAGCTGTTTTTTTAATGGATGCCATCGAACAAAAAGAGGAAATGCTTAAAGCCGGCAGACAGCCTCTTTCTGAAGAACTTGCTGACTCCTGCATGGAAGTAAAAGGAAGGATATGGTTACTGCTGCTTGATGAAAGTAAGCTTAACCATCCTGTTGACCAATCTCTGACCATTTTTCCAAAGAGTCGTGTTAGCGGAGTTGAGGGCGGTAAGATTGTGACTATCGAAGAACTGTATCATGGATGGATTCTGCAATTGGCTCCCAATGAAGGAGTTGCTGATGAACCGACAATACTGCCTAGTTTAGACACAGGTGGAACGATGCCTACGAATCAAAATACTGCTTTGTAACCTATTTCCAAACCTTAGAAATAATATTAATAAAGGTCCATTCTTGGAATTTTTCCCACTTACGCCATAACTTTAAACGTATTGGTAGTTGGCCAGTTTCTTTATGAATTTTAACGTCGCTATAAAACTTCTTAACTTTTGGTTCTATTAGTGCTGGTAACGTTTCATCTTTATCAAGCACTAAACCAAAGCCACCACCGCGCACAGTACAACGGCCTTTGTACATACTACCAGCATGTACTGCACCAAAATATTGCATACCAAAATGGAAACAGGCTAAACATTTTTTATAAACAAGGTGCCAGGCAGGGTGCGGTGCACCTCCTGTTGCTATTAAATAAAAGGGCATGTTATTTAATTGTCCATGACGACGCTGCTGCTTATCTAAACCAAAGAGTCCCATTATATCCATAAAGTTACTCATATTCGCTGGGACACCAAAATTCCATACTGGCGTGGCGACTATAAAACCATCTGCCTTTTTCATCGTGGCTTCTAGTTGTTTCATTGCTGAGGTGTACTGAAAATCTTGCTCATACATTCCTAAATTAAAATGTTCAAAATTATAATCAGAAATTCTAAATACTTCAGTTTCTGCACCAAGATCTTGTAATTGCTTTGCCCACATTTGCGAAAGATAGTAGGAATTACTAGGATTATTATTACCGGCTACAAAAATTGGAATATACATAAATATACGCAGGGGGAAAATATACTTACTATAGCAGAATTGATGCAGACTCTCTACCAACTTAATGTTGCACATGCTACTATTTGTTTACTATGGATGAATTTAGACTAAAAAAAGTGGAGCAACTTCGCAGTGAGGGTAATAACCCTTACGCTGGTAAATACGACCGAACGCATACCTGCGAGCAGGGCTATCAAAGTGGTGATAATACAAATGTTACAACTGCTGGCCGTGTAATGCTGATGCGTAGCATGGGTAAATTAACGTTTATTACCTTGCAGGACCATACCGGTAAGTTGCAAATTGCTTTAAAAGCAGAGGATTTAGGTGATGACTACCAGCGCGCATTAGACTTGATTGATCGTGGAGATTTTATTGGGGTAACTGGTACCATGTTCACTACAAAAAAAGGGGAACCAACAGTGCAAGTAACGAGTTGGACGATGCTTAGCAAAGCATTGCGACAGCCGCCAGAAAAATGGGCAGGAGTCGTTGACCAAGAAACCACTTGGAGACAGAGGTATTTAGATACTATGAGTAATCGCGAGACGTTTGACCGATTTATGTTTAGGAGTGCCTTTATAAAAAGACTACGAGAATTTTATTGGGAGCATGGGTTTGTTGAGGTTGATACCCCCGTACTTGTTAACGCTGCCTCTGGTACATTAG
>CAYSVN010000047.1:2821-9066 GCA_964434585.1 uncultured Candidatus Peribacteria bacterium
CGATATTGATGTGTACCTACGTATTGCAACTGAAACATATTTAAAAGAATGTATTATTGGTGGGTTTGATCGCGTGTTTGAGATTGGCCGTATTTTCCGTAATGAAGGCGTGGACCCAAGCCACTTGCAAGACTTTACCATGGTGGAACACTACGCTACGTATTGGGACTTTGAAGACAATATGAACTTCACCGAAAAGATGCTTAGTACCATTATTCAAGATTTACTTGGTACTACTAAAGTAGATATCCCCGACCGTGATGGCAACATGGTAGAGGTTGACTTTGCAGCTGGCTGGAAACGCGTTACGTTAACAGAACTTATTGAGGAAGCTTGTGGTATTACTATTGATGACCACCAAACAGCTGACTCCTTACGTGGTGCTATTAAAGATAAAGGCATTAAGTTAGAAGTAGATATTGCTAAGTTAGGACGTGGAAACTTAATTGATCAGCTTTACAAAAAAGTTGCGCGGCCAAAACTTATTAATCCTGTTTTTGTTACACAGCAGCCAGTAGATGTTTCTCCGCTTGCTAGAAGAAACGATGAAAACCCTAACGTTACCGATAGATTCCAATTAGTGGTTGGAACGTGGGAAGTTAATAACGCCTACAGTGAACTAATTGACCCCGTAGACCAAGCCGAACGCTTTGAGCAACAAGCACAAGAAAATGCTGCTGGAGATGCTGATGCGCATGAGAAAGATGATGAGTACGTAAAAGCACTTGAATATGGGTGTCCACCTAATAGCGGACTGGGGATGGGGATCGATCGCATTGTGGCATTGCTAACCCAACAAAGTAATCTGCGTGACGTTGTACTATTTCCATTAATGAAGCCTGAACATACACCAGAAGAACATATAACTGAAACGCACACAGATCCTATTAACACTTCTTCCACCCCTGTGGCTGACGATACACCCTTACTACTACAGCATGCTGAGTACGGACACTTACTGCCAGCAGCCCATGGTTTACTAGAAACCCATGTAACTGTTACCAAAGCACACTTACTTGCTACTGGGGCTGCTATGGCTGCTTTAGCAGAGCACTTTAATGGACATGTAGATACTTGGCGCGTTGCTGGTATGCTGCACGATTTAGACTGGGACAGCCTCGATAAAGACTTTGAAAAACACTGTGGAGAGGAGCTGGAAACTATGCTGGCGAGTGTTGAAGCGCCCAATGAACTACTGGGTGATATTCGTGCACACCATGCACACCGCTATGGTGCCGACTACCCTCTTGATACTCAATTACGTAAAGCGTTGTATTGTGTAGACGAGCTAACCGGTTTTATTATTGCTGTTGCCTTGGTGCGCCCAAGTAAAGAATTAGAAGATGTTAAAGTTAAAAGCATTACCAAAAAACTAAAAGATAAAGGCTTTGCTGCACAGGTAGACCGTAGCCAAATTAATGCGTGCGAAGAACTGCTTGGTATGGAACGCAACGAACTTGTTGAAATTACACTAGAAGCTATGAAAGAAGTTGCAGATGAATTAGGACTTTAAGCCTTATTATTATACTCCTTTAGCGTCAGAACCTTCAATAGGCTCTATTTGATAATCATGAATAGAAAATCGAAAATCAGGACTAACAAGATCCGAAAGAAATTTTCTAGATTTAGCAATAATGCTATTTAAAGATTGCCTATCTGTTTCATTCAGCTGCTCTTTTTCAATAGCATCTAGTCGTTCTTGTAATTCTTTTTTTAAAACTACTACACCTCCCGTTGGCACAGTTCCTCCATTTTCTACTAATGTAGCAGGTAATGCATTTACCAGTTTTTCTGCTTCCTCAAAAGTTTGTTGTATTGATTCACTCATATAAAATAAATATAGAATTAAGATAGCATCTTACCTTTTTTCTTATTTTTTTACAACTCATTCATCCATTGTTAGCAAGAAAGGGAATTTAAAAAAAATTAATATCTTAGCATGAATATATAATAAATATTTGATGGATACATTTTAGTAGAGTATCGTGTTGTTTGTGGAAGAAAAAATACTTCAGAAAGTTCTTAACCGTTATAATAAGCATACCGTTGAATACTTGGCATTAAACGATTTTAAAAATTTAACAAACTACGTGCTATTTGATGCTCGGGAAGATGAAGAATTTGAAATAAGTCACTTGCCTAAGGCGATTCATATTGGCTATAACTATTTTAAGTTAGCCACAGCGCAACAACACCTTAAAAGCAAACAGCAACTAATTGTTATTTATTGCTCTATTAGCGTGCGCTCCGAACGTATTGGGGAGCAATTAAAAGAGGCAGGATACAGCAATGTCTATAATTTACATGGTGGTATTTTTGCTTGGAAAAATAAAGGCAATATTATTGTAGACGAAACAGGATCGCCAACAGAACGTGTCCATACATATAATAAAAAATGGAGTAAATATTTAACAAATGGCGTCGCAGTTTATTGAATAATTATTTACGATGGAATGAAGTGACTTTTTATCAATAATTCTCTATTATACATAAACTATGCGCATATTATCATCACTCTTTATTGTAACATTGCTTGCTCCTACGTTTGTATTAGCAGCCGATGTTCCAGCCCAAGACCTGCTTAATGCCCGACCAGATATTATTGAATACATTAGGGGTCAGCGACCATTATTTACAGCTGCAATCCTTAAACAGCAAGCTGCATTGATTGCTCTACAGCAACAACAACTTAGAGAGCTAGAAGAAGAGCAAGGAAAAGAAAAGGAACAGGAAGTAATAGTAAGCGAAAGAGAATATCCTGATATTTCTGCATATGGCTATACGCCATCACCGTTAGAAAAAGAGCTTATTGACCTATTTAATGCCGAACGTGCTAAGGTTGGTTCGCCAGCACTACAATTCCACAGTTTAATACAAGGTGCAGCTAGGCGGCATTCAGAAGACATGAATACGGCAGATTTTTTTTCACACCAAGGTAGTGATCAATCCACAACAGAAAACCGTGTAAAAGACAGTGGGTACACTGAATCTTGCGAATGTAATTACAAATTTGGTGAAATTTTAGCAGATGGTGCCAACAGCGCTAATCATGCAGTACAATTATGGCTAGAAAGTCCGCCACACCGTAAAATACTACTCGATTCTGATTACGTTCATGTTGGTATTTATAAAGATGGATCATTTTGGACAGGGGTATTTGGCATGCTTGCGCTTCCATAAATATGAGGCTGGCGGAACATTATCAAGCAATGGCTGCTTGGAATGGCTGCCCATTAAGTAAGATTAGCAACTTTGTGCCTGGATATGGAAATCCTAAAGCAAAGATTGTTTTTATTGGTGAGGCACCAGGTAAAAAAGAGGACGAGCAAGGTATTCCATTTGTTGGTGCTGCGGGAAAGATGCTTGATAAACTACTAGATTCAATTCACCTAGAGCGTGAGGATGTTCTTATTACTAATACTGTTAAATATCGTCCACCTGATAATCGTGATCCTAGTAAAAAAGAAAAAGCCCAATGTCTACCATGGCTTCTTAAAGAGTTAGATATTATTAAGCCAACAATTGTCTGCCCACTTGGACGCCATGCCACTAATACATTTTTACCGGATGCAATTATTGGTGATGTTCATGGCACTATTCAATTAAGTGAAGCGCTACCATTTACATTAGTCCCCCTTTACCATCCAGCAGCTGCGCTCTACAACGGTGGCTTGCGTAATACATTGTTTGAAGATTTTAAAGTATTACAGAACATACTGGACAAGTAAGCTTCTTTTTGATTGAATAAGGTACTATGAGTGAAACTTTTTTAATGGACCGATATAAAATGGCTGAGAAACAACGACAAGATAATAGTGTTCAAGAACGATTAATGCAGATGCGCAACAAGGCTTGGCGAACATCTTCTTTTGTATTGATGTGCTTGGCATCATTTGCTTTAAGTGGCGAGCTTCACAGTTTGCAATGTGGTCAATCTCATCAGCGTTCAGCTCATGATTACTACGCCAAAGAAGAGGATGTTGTCCCACAAAATTCTGATAAAAAAGATTGGGACAATCCTTTAGATTTAGCAGATGAAACTGAAATTAATGGTGAACAGATTCAGTTCTATGGCTCACTTACATCAAGCAAGCCACACAACATGAACAACTAAAGTTTAAACTTCAACAATAATCGGCACCACCATTGGTTCACGATTAAGCTTACGGTTAAAGTAGCGATATAGCGCACCTTGTACAGTGCGACGAATGGCTTTTTTATCAGTTTCGCCACGGTCAACAGTGTCCAAGTAAGCTTTTTTCGCTTGTTTGGTAATTTCACCTACCATGTTTTTAATTTCACTACCGTAAATAACTCCACGAGAAATTACTTCTGGGTCACCAACCAAGCGTTTGCTTTTAGCATAAACTTTAAAGTTAATAACAACTACTCCACCGTTACTTAAAACTTTACGATCGGTAAGGACGCGTTGACCTTCATCGGTACGGCTTTTACCATCAATAATAACATCAACTAAATTAATTTTTTGCTTACTTTTACGGCAGTGACCATTGTTATCAAAATCAAGGATCTCTCCGTTTTTAATAAGGTGAATTTGGTTATCTTCATACCCTAGTTTTTTAGCAAGACCAGCATGCGAATCACGCATATGTGGCTCGCCATGTTCAGGAATAATATGTTTAGCTTTCAGTAAGTTATGGAGCAACAAGATATCTTGTTGGTGTCCATGACCTGTAGTGTGCAGTGCTAATTCCTCGTTGGTATGCACAATAGCACCTTGCGAAATTAGGTTGTTAATAACCTTCATTACACTACGCTGGTTACCAATAATTGGGTTAGAACTTAAAATGATAGTGTCGCCTTTTTTTACACCAATTTGGCGGTGTGTTCCAAGGCCAATACGGGCTAAGCCAGCATTACTTTCACCTTGGCTACCTGTTGTTAAAATAAGTACCTGGTTATCTGGCAGCTTATCCATGGCTGGACCAACTTTACGAATCATACCACGTGGTGTTTTTAAAAACCCAAGATTTTGGGCAATTTCGATATTTGTTTCCATGCTACGGCCAGCTACAAATACTTTACGATTATACTTTTTAGCTAGGTCTGTTGCTTGTTGAATACGGTTAAGTAACGAGCTGAACGTTGAAACAATTACACGGCCTTTGGCACCACCTACAAGTAGGTCGAGCCCGGCTACAATACTAGATTCTGATTTACTAAAACCAGGAATAGGAGCGTTGGTACTATCTGCAATAACAGCTAGTACACCTTTCTCACCCATTTCTGCAAGACGTTGAAAGTCTGCTGGTGGTTCGTTAATTGGTGTCATATCGAATTTAAAGTCTCCTGTATGGTAAATAAGACCAGCAGGAGTATTGAATGCAATTCCAGCACAGTTTGGAATACTGTGGGTCATGCGGACAAATTCTACACCAACATTACCTACCTTAAATGGCTCACGGTAATCGACATTTACTAATTTTGCTTTATCAGTCATTTTAGCTTCATCGAGGCGTTTTTTAATCATCGCAATGGTAAGTTTAGTACCATAGCACGGTGGGTAGTTCAGCTTATCAAGTAAGTGTTGCACTGCACCAATGTGGTCTAAGTGACCATGGGTAAAGAAAATACCCTTAATACGACTCTCTTTTCCTTTAAAAAATGAAATATCTGGAATTAAATAGTCGATTCCAAGCATGTCTTCGTCTGGGAACTGCAGACCTAAATCTACAATATAGTAGTTTTCATCTACTTCTATCACCATACAGTTTCGACCGACTTGCTCGAATCCACCTAGTGGGAATACTCGCACCTTACCTTTGCCGCCCCCAGTATTTGAGTGCTGCTTTGGTCGCGGTTGGCGATTTTTTTGATGAGCATGGTTACTACCAGTTTTTGCAGTATGCGTATTTTTATGAGCATGTGCTGGCTTGCTGGTATTTTGTTTCTGCTTATTTGCAGGCTGCTGTTTTTTTGTGGTTTCTTCTTTTTTTTGATTGTTGTTCTTATCGTTAAAAGATTTACTGACCCACTCCGTTACGGACTTCATATGTAATGTTTGTTAAAAAATAAATTACTATACTTATCATACGCCTATGTTATATATTTTAGCAAGCCTATTTTGTTTAAGCTATTAATATTTGGCTCTATAACAACGATTTTTTACTTTACTTTTTTGTTTTTTAGTAAAAATAATACTATATTTAACAGTGTTAATATCTAACGTAGGTTCAAGATGACTTAAGAGGATGTTTCTTTAAAAGTTTTAGAAGTACATTATA
>CAYSVN010000048.1:0-8949 GCA_964434585.1 uncultured Candidatus Peribacteria bacterium
ATGCTGATGTTTAGTATTTTTTTATTAACCTATATAGCGCTGACAATTCTTGATATGCCATATGCATTAACACTAGCTGTGCTTGCTGGTTTTTGTGAAATGATTCCTGTAGTAGGTCCGCTTATTGCATCACTCCCCGCACTACTTATTGGCTTAACTGATAAAGGATTTGTCTGGGTTCTTGTTATTGCAATTGTGTATTACATTATTCAGTGGTGCGAAAATAATTTACTAGTACCAATGATTATGAAACGAGCGGTTGGTCTTTCACCTATTGCTATCCTAGCTGCTATGATGATTGGAATTAGTTTTCCTTCAACTATTCACCCAGTACTTGGAGTAATTTTAGCAATTCCAGCTATGACAATTCTTACGCTGTTTATTGAAGACTTTAGAGGCAGTAAGAGGTCCTAAAGGTGGAAAACGTTTTTGTGGTGAGTGGTGGTTGGTGAATGGTGCTGGTAGCAGCATTAATGTCAGCTATCTACACCATTCACTATTCACAATCCACTATTAACAAAAACCTCTACGTCTTCTAGAACCTCTAGAAGGTCTTTCTAAAAACAGTTATCATCAATACATGTCTCTCCCCGTTACTGTTATCCAAACAAGCAATAAGCATTCACGCGCAGTATTAAAAAACGGTGTTATTGAAGTACGTTTAGCAAAGCGGCTTTTACCTTGGCAGCGCAAGCAACATATAGAAGAGCTAACGGCACGCATGCAAGCAACTGCTAAAAAATATGTCAGTAAAAACCTTATTGACCCCTGGGTTAAAATAATAGATGAACGCTCTGGAAGTATAGAGCTGGTAAATGGTAAAACATATAATTTCGAGCTAGAAGCAGTTTCTTCAAAAAGTGTTTTTGTTAAACAGGCTGGAAGCCAATTTAATATAAAAGTAGGCGACGAGGTAACAAGTGCTGAATTAAAAAAATATTTATGGCGACTTTTAAATAAAGTCGAAAAAAAATACATTACAAATTTGGTGCATCATATAAATAATAATACCATTAAGGCAAAACTTGCTAATGTCTCGTTGCAGCATCTTAAGTCTCGCTGGGGCAGCTGTAGCTCTAACGCAAATATCAAACTTAATACCGCCCTTCTTTTTACATCCGAGGAGATTTTAGAGTACGTTATTATTCATGAGCTTTGTCATCGCGTACACATGAACCACTCTTCAGACTTTTGGAATCTTGTAGAGCAGCACTGCCCAAACTACAAAGATATTAAAAAAGAAATAAAAAGATTTAGCTTGTAGGCTATAATCTGAATCTATAGAATATAGCTATGTCAAAGAAGATATTAATTTTATCAGTCATTGCGGCAATAGCTGTAGGAATATATGGACAATACAAACTTATATCCGGCATACATTTTGCAATTTGGTTTTTGCCAATTATTGTCTTTTATCCATTAATTACATGGAAACTGATTCAAAAAAACAAAAGTAAGTATTGGAAAGTGCTATTAAAATATGAGCTGGTTACAATTCTCTATCATGTTTTATTGGTACCTTATACTAAGATTCTATATAGTCTTGAAAATTTTAATAACACGCTCGAAAGCTTGGAGGGATTAATACTTTTTTCATTGATTATAATATCGTTTCTTTTTTCATTGATATATATTGTGGTAATTGCTTGCTATCGAAACGAGTGTAAGCAAAGTTCTTCTTTTAAAGATGCTATAAAAATATTGGCAGGGGTAATTATTTTATGTTCAGCCTTATATACCATATACACAAATGGAGAATTAGTAGAGTTTATATGGAATATATTTCTTTATCCAATACTAACGTAGGCCAACTCTTTCTTTAACGTTCTCCATTGTTGCTTGTGCAATTGATCGTACTTTTTTAGCACCTTCAATAAGTACATCTCGAGCATAATCTTCAGTAATACCAGATCGCGCTTCCCATAGCGGTTGCATGTGCGTTAGGTAGTCTTGTAGCAAGCGTTTTTTAGCATCGCCATACGGTAAGCCACCCCGGTAGTCAGCTGATAAAGCTTCACGCTCTGCATCGTTTAAAAATAATTTATTAATCTGGAAGATCATACAGCTGTCAGGATCTTTAGGGTCATCCTTACCTTTACTATCAGTAGTAATGCTCATAATTGCTTTTTTAGCAGTAGCTTCGTCGGTAAATAATGGAATAGTGTTGCCATAACTTTTGCTCATTTTTGCACCATCGGTTCCTGGTACCACGGCGACTTCTTCTGCAATAACAACGTCGGGGATGGTAAATGTTTCACCGAATGTATTATTGAATTTAATTGCTAAGTCTCTGGTAATTTCTACATGCTGTTTTTGGTCTTTTCCAACAGGCACCTGGTCTACCTGATACAGTAGAATGTCTGCCGCCATTAAAATCGGGTATGTAAACAATCCCACATTAGCTTGTTTGCCTTTAGCAATTTTATCTTTATAGCTATGGGCACGCTCTAGTAAGCCCATTGGCGCAATATTACTTAAAATCCACATTAATTCGCAATGTTCAGGAATATCAGATTGTTGATAAATGTTAATATCATTTGGGTCAAAACCACAAGCGAGGTAGTCTTGAACAATCTCTATTCTACTACTCTTTAATTTTTCAGCATCAAGAACAGAGGTAATAGCATGGAGATCAGCAACAAACATAAATTTTTCGTCTGCATGCTGAAATGTTGTTTTGGCTTGCATGATGGATCCAAAATAATTACCAATATGTAATGTGCCGCTTGGCTGTAGTCCAGTTAGTGTTCTCATATTTTAAGTATAAAGAAGAAAGAGAAGAAGAGGAAGAAAAGGTTTGTAAATATTAACATTTTCTTCTTTTTATACTTCTTCTTCCTTTTCTTCTTCCTCAATCTCTGTTTTACTATAAGGGTGAAAAAAGTAATTACATTATCGGTTTCGTTTATAGCTATTATCGCTATTGTTGCAGCTGCTATTCTTGCTTGGTGGTGGTTTACGTTGCGCGCATTAAGCCCGCTTGATGTTTTACCAAGTGGTACATTGGCTTACTTGCATAAGCCAAGTGGGGAGTTGTTAACCTTAGTCGACCAGCACATACCAAGAGTCGCAGTAAAAGAGCAGGGAGAGTTACTAGGTATGGCCATTGTGCAAGATGGTACTGTTCTTAGAGTGGTAGAATTCAAGGCGTCTGACCCAGTAGTAAATAAAAACGAAGGAGACTATGGCCTATTTAGCGTTGACCAAGAAGACATGGCGTACATAAATAACAATGGCGCAACATTAAAACAATTATTACAGCCGTGGTACAACGCACCAACAGACAATAGAAGTTGGGCATATTTAAGTCCTGATATTTTGCAGCAAAGCTTAGCAACCCTGCAAACAATAAATACCATGCTTCCAGGCTACAAACAACATGGTATAGTTTTACAAATACAAGCAGATGGTTACAGCCTCGCAAGTAAAAATATGGGCGCGGCAAGTAATCCACCTCAGCAAGTATTTCCATTGCATCCTCGGGCAATTAGCTATGCTTACACTCACTCACTTAAAAATTGGCTCAATACATTTCCAGATTTTAGTGAACAAAACCTAAGTAGTGCCATTCACAGCTGGACGAAGAAAATGTTCGGTTCAGATATCAGTGCAAGGTATGATGTATTGCCATCACTAATGAATGATGCAGCGCTACAATTTGTACTGCAAGAAGATGGTAATACTGTTCCTATTATTATTACAAGTAGTCATCAAAAAGATGTTATAGATCGTATGCATAATGCTGTGTACGCAAGTTTACCTAAGGGCGAAATTGTCGAGCGCGAGCTAGAACAATTTACAGCAAGATACTTACAGGGCTCAGTAGATGATGTAAGACAAGAAATAAAAAATATGCATGGTTATACAGTTCAAATTACCGTGAATCCTCAAACAAACATGGGGCTCTGCACTGCTTACCGTACAGGGCAAATGGTTGTAAGTACCAACGCCGATGTTTGTTTGCAGTACATAGAACAGTTAAAAGCTCGACCTTTATTTAGTAAGCGGGGAGTTTCTTCTCAGGGTGTTATTATAGGACACAGCACAATGTTGCCTAACGTCTTACAACAATTTTCCGAAGAGCTTATAAGTATTCAACCAGACAACAAGCCATTGCGTTGGACAGTAGGCAGCAACGGTACACAACAGGTGGTAACATTTATAACAGACACTTCTATTATAAATCCAAAAACTGTAGCTAGTGGTAGTACATTAAGTGGAACAGTTATTGAAGACATTACTGCAGAACAATGAATTCACTAAGTGTAACAACAAGATTTATTTGGTTACTGCTTGGCATGTTGCTTGTACTTGGTTTTTGGTATCTACAAGAAAATGTCATTAATAATAATGTATCTGTACCAGTAAAACTTATAAACGTTATTGATGGAGACACTATTGTAGTAAGCATTGGCGAAGAGCGCGAAACAGTTCGAATAGTAGCAATTGATACTCCAGAGTTTGGGGAGTGTTATTTTAATAATGCCCAAGTGCGATTACTTGAATTGTTAAAGCAGCCATTTACACTACATAAAAAACCACTAAAAAATCGTGATACCTACGACCGGTTACTACGTTACATAGAAGTTAACGGTAAAGACGTAGGCTCTATTCTTATTGAAGAAGGATATGCCGAGCATTGGGATCGCGATCAGCATCCGCTATTTCATGAATACCAACGTTTAGAGGCACAAGCAAAAAAAGAAGAAAATGGTCAGTGGAAAAATTGTTTAGAGATTTGGTCTAAAAAATAGCTCCAGTTTTGACCGATACTGCAATATTCGTTAAGCTAAGCTTCTATGTTAGTCACTAAAGAATTTACCTTCGACGCAGCGCACTACTTACCAAATTATTATGGTAAGTGTGAAAATCTCCATGGGCATACCTATCGTTTACAAGTAACGGTAGAAGGCCCTGTATTAAGTAATGGAATGGTGGTGGATTTTGTGTTGCTTAAACATATTGTTAAAGAGCGTATTTTAAATAATGTAGACCACCGATGTTTAAATGATCAATTTCCAAATCCAACCACGGAACTTATTTGTATTTGGATATGGGATGAATTAAACGATATAACAACATTGATGGAGAAAGTATTAAAAGATCCAAATTTAAAAACAGAATTAAAGCAGTATGTAAAAGAGCCAGTAGATAGTATTCAGAAACGAGAAATTCCAACAAAGCTAAAACTTCACGAAATTAAACTATGGGAAACAGCAACAAGTTTTGCTACATACAGTGGAACATAGCTTGATTATTTTTGACACTTCCGACAAAAATGCGTACCTCGTCCTGCCCATTTTATTTTTTCAATATCTGTTTCACAATTCTTACAAGGTTGGCCAGTTTTATCAAACACATGCAGCTCGTCATAAAATGAACCACGTTGATTTTGCGCATCAGTAAAACTATAAAATGTTGTGCCTTTCTTGCGTATAGCTAAGGCAATCACATCATCAATTGCATGAAACAATTTTATTTTTTCTGCTTTTGTTAGAGTGTTGGTTCGGCGCTTAGGGTTAATGCCAGCAGTAAATAACGATTCATCAACATAAATATTGCCAAGGCCTGATACCACAGACTGATTAAGTAGTAGTGCCTTAATACTTGTTTTGCGATTCTTAAAAATGGCAAGAAAATTATCTAAGGTATAATTTGGTTGTCCTGGTTCAATACCATATTTACTTTTTATAGTGTGTAAATGTGTTGGAGATACTAATTTAAAATATCCAAACAATCTCATATCGTTAAAAAAAAGTTTAGATTCATCATCCAATATAAGTACAGCTCGCGTGTGTCTATTTGGTAAAAGTAAGTCAGATTCACTTAACGTATGTCCACCACCAGCCTTAGAGTTACTGGCTTCGTAAATAAGTTGCCCTGTCATTTTTAAATGAATTAAAAAGCTATGGTCATTATTACTAAATGGAAAAATAAGTAACTTACCAATACGGTCAGTTGGGGCAAAGGTAAGTCCAACTAAATCTTTGGCAATAGTTGGGGTATCACGTGTTAGCTTTGGGTGTAATATCTCAACACGCTTAATAGTCTTTCCAGCAATATGTGGTTCTAATGAAAGCCGGACAGTTTCAACTTCGGGAAGTTCAGGCATAAAGGGAATATAATTCTTGTTTAAAGTATAGTTTAATTTGTAGATTGAGTGAAACGTTGCAGAAGTTAAAAAGGTGGCAGAGGTGTAAAAAGTTTTTTACCTCTGAAACGTTTGCAACTTCTGATACCTTTGCAACATTTGCTAGTCACTTTCCTCCAACACTACCTCTACCGTTTTTTCTTCATCATCATGAAAAATAGTTAGTGTAATAGTTTCTCCTGGTTGCTTACTACGAATCATTCTAGCAAGGGGGCGTTCTGTTGTAAGCTTAGCGCCATCAAACTCTAAAATAATATCGTTAGGCTCAAGGCCAGCTTTATCAGCAGGGGAGCCAGGGACAATGGCAAGGTCGTTACGTGTTTCACCAGCAACAATAATAACGCCGTAGTCATAAGGTAAATTATTTGTCTCAGCAAGTTCAGGAGTATTTTGCAGATAGCGCACTCCTAAAAATGCCTGACGTATTTTGCCAAATTCATTAAACGAACTCAGTGCTGTTTGTAAATCTTGCGAAGAAAGTGCAAAACCTACGTTTTGTGCACCGGCTGCAATGGCAGTGTTCATACCAATAACTTCTCCGATGCTATTTAATAGTGGTCCGCCAGAGTTCCCCTGGTTAATTGCTGCATCTGTCTGAATAATTTGCTCTAGTTCTTCACGGTCACTACCACCACCAGCAGTAATATTACGCTGTAAACCAGAAACCACACCAACCGAGACAGTATTTCTAAATTCACCCAACGCATTACCAATAGCAATAACCTGTTGTCCTAATTGTGCATCACGCTCACTAAGTACTAACGCTGGAACATCCGCACTATCCACTCTTAAAAATGCAATATCATTACTGGGGTGTCTCGCCACCACGGTTGCTTCTAACGTGCGTCCATCATTTAACAGCACAGAGTAATCCGCATCTTGGTCATCAACAACGTGTTTGTTCGTTAAAAGTAATCCATCGTCACTTACAAAAAATGCTGTTCCACCACCAATTTCACGTCGCTCAGTTTCAACTTCATTATTATCTTCTTGTTCAAATGTATTAAAACGAGGGTCTCCAAAAAAGAACTGTTCAAATAATGAACCACCAAAATTCCTATTCATAATAGGAATATCTTTTGTAACAATAACGCTAACCACACTGTCGTCCACTCTATCAATAACCTCTATAGTTTCCTGTTCGCTTGCAGAGGTTGGTAGTGCCAACGGTAGGCGTGTTGCCGTATTAGTTGTAGTAGTCAGTAGCGTATTTGATTGACTTAAAAAACCCCAGGTGCCAACAGAAACCACAAATGCAATAATGGCTGAAAGTACAATGGTTAAAATAGCATGTTTCATAAATAGTAAACCGTTAGTAAAAGAGAATTTATTATACCTTTCTTTGCTGCAAGGGAAAATAAAAATAGTAATACAAGCTACAGAAAATAAACTTTTAGCTTGCTGATGGATAATCAGAAGTAGTTTTAAAGTAAATGTAAAGCTCTAGAGCTTGATAAAGCCATATTGATTGAATACAATTTATATACAATAGAATACCTGCTCTTATATATGTCTACGCAAAACGTAAAGATAACATTATTATGGCTAGCATTAGTTGCTTGCTTAGTGCCGTCTATAACAAGTGCTGCTTTTGGTGATGGTAATTATGAAGTTTCCCCGCATGTAGGCACAGTAGTTATTAACGAGGTGTTATTTAGGAGTGCTACTAATACAACGTTAGGAAATGAAGAATTTATTGAGATTTGGAATACAGGTTCTGCGGCGATCGATTTAGATGGCTGGTATTTAATTGATGCAGATTTAGTTGGCGGAGTAAATGATGGATCTAATGGAACTATTACCAATACTACAGATACTCCTTACCAATTTACTGCAGCAGGTTCTGGTTCAACAATTTTGGGACCTAATGAGTATGCTGTTATTTGGGTCGGTGGATTTGAAACAACAAAAATCGCAGATGTAACCTATCAGGATTGGTTAGGCGTGCGCCCAAAATTAAATAATTCGAATGATGATATTTATCTTTATGATGACAACGAAGCGATTGTTGCCTTTGTAGCCTGGGGTACGGGTACATCAATTGCACCACCACCACTTGCAACAGGGCTTTGGCAAGATGGCTTCCAAACAACGCTAGATAATATTGCTTCCAATCAATCAATTAGTTTGGCAACAAATGGAAGCAGTCAAACAAATAGTTTCTGTTGGGAAGAAACAACATCAGGTGATGCCAATACTGCTAGTTGTCCAACATTTTTCTCCACAACACGTAATACATTAGCACACATCGCAACTGATAGTGTTGGTGTAAACAATCATCAGTTTATAGATGCCAGTCTAACAAAAACGGTTTCAGGAACTCTGACACCATTAGAAGGTGTAGACCAAGTGGAGTATGTATTAACAGTACTAAACTCTGGCAGTGCCAGCGCTAGTACATCGGGCATTGTTATTACCGATGACATTAGTGGCCAACTAGCACCATTAACATACGATAGCTTTAATTATACTTATGGCGGCACAGGTGTAGCAGGGTCAGTAAACGATGCCAGTGGAACGGGCGTGATATGGAATGTTGGAGAGCTGGCACCAGGGGAGTCAGACACTGTAATTATCACTGTAAATGTTCCAGGTGGCGCCGCTGCCTCTGGGGCGCAAATTAACACTGCAGAGCTTACCAATACTGGTTCGGTTACAGAGTTAACATCAGGCACACTAGCTGGTGCAACTGCGCCAGCGGTAACGCCAGCCGCCGCATTTGTTGATGTAAGTATAACTAAAACAACAACAGATCTTACCCCAGTAGAAGGAGTCGATACAGTTACGTACACACTAGC
>CAYSVN010000049.1:0-8608 GCA_964434585.1 uncultured Candidatus Peribacteria bacterium
CCCGGACTTATAAACCGGAGGTCGCGGGTTCAAGTCCCGCCTGTCGCACCATTTATTAATTAAAAACTAATCAAATTTTGATATTCTTTTTCTGACAAAGCGATTTTTAGCCTATTATTTAAATAAACGTAATACCTGCTTGTTAATTTAGGATAATTTACTCGATTTGTAGATAATTTAACCAACTCTCTTAACTCTTTATCGGAGATTTGCTGAAGAGTTTTCATTCTTAATTCTGCAAGTTCTTTATTATATTCTTTATGGCTATTCATTGTCATGTCTAGATTTATTAATTCATGAATACTTTCTCCTCCTCTTAAAATAAAATCTGCTCTTACTTTAGACTCATCTGACATTAACAGTATTTGAACCTTTCTTCTAACTACCTGTAGGGCCTGTTCTGGAATTTTTTTTAATAACCTTTTTAAATCGGATGTAGTAATTTCATTGGCTTTTTTCTGTAAAATTTTTCCCAAGCTAAATCGTTGCTCATTTAAAATGTTATCTGCCTTAATTTCACTTGGTTTTGGAAAATTTGGGTCTACTTTCTTAAAAATTTTAAAAACTTTTTTTGCATCCTTATCTTTTAGCTCTGAATTTAATATTGCCTTTCTAAATTCACCTAGTATGAATTCTCTATCTGACTGTTTATACTCTTGGTACCAAAAATGATAATTTTCAGCCAATACTGTTGTAAGAAAGCCTATTACAGTAAAATCCTCTTTCTTAAATTCAATATATTCTTTAGATTGCTCAGACGTAAAGCCAATTCTTGATGCTAACACTTCTCCGCATACATGTAGATCTGCAGCCATTTTTTCTACATCATCTTCTTTGAATTTATTTTTTACATGCCATTTCATGTTTTCTAAATACCAAGGGTCAATTTTTCTGTCCATAGTCCATCTTTTTGCCCAAGCAATAGTTTGAGAAAAAGAAGATGAAGGTATAATACTGCCCATTGCATTACCTTTTTTTCTAGCCTTTCCTCTATCCTCAGATTGAAAAGTATAACCTTTGTAGCCATACTGAATAATAAAATCATCTAGAGGAAATTGCAGTATAGGCTGAGCGCCGGCAACAGATCTTTCTTCAAATTTATTAAGATCTACATTCCTAAACTTAGGAAAATTTTTATTTTTAAATTCAGTAATTTTTGCAGACTCAGCTGCAATTTCTTCATCTGTTGGTAGGTATTTTAAAGAGCGAATATTATAAAGCAATATATAAACATGTACTGGTACATATCCTTGATAATCTCCATTATTAACAATTTTAGTTAATGATTCTTCGGCTGCCTTTAATTTATCTACCGTATAAATAGCAATAGATGAGGAGGCTTTTAGATTTTGGACTCTAATCTCTTCTCTATTTTGATGCCTGTCTATATTTATTAAAAACTCTTCATGGGTAACAACTGTAGCCTCTTTTTCTACTTTTTCTGGGATGCTCATAAGATATATACTATATTATATAGTATATATTAAGTAAAGTGATTACTGCCTTAAATCTAGAATTACCTCGTAGGTTAACTCGTCAATTAAATTGCCATCGGCATCGTAACTAGCAATGTTAAATACGTTACTATTGCGCTTAAAGTTGCCTGTAAGGGTATCAAGAGCATAACTCCAAGATGCACCACTTAATGGCACTGTCGTACCATTTACACGTACTTCTGCAGTGTTTGCTGCACTAGAACCACGAAGTTCTAATTGCTTTAAGTCGGTTGTGTGCGGTGAAGACGCACTAGGAATAACAACCTGCAACGAACCTGGATTGCTTGGTGTTTGGTTTGGAGTAATAGAAGTAGTAGATGAAGAAGACTGAGATTCTGTTGCAGCCGCACCTTCATAATTAATAGTAATAGTTTCTTCCTCACTTGCTTCGTCAGCAGCATTATAAGCAACAACTGTGTATACATTTTCACCTGGTTTTAATGTTCCAAGCTCTGCGTCTGCCAAGTAGGTCCATTTTGTGCTACCAGCTTCATAAAGCTGTAAGCGATATTTGTTTACTTCTATAGCAGCAGTATTGCTACTGGTTGTACCTCTTATAAAGAAGCTAGGCTCGTTTGTAGTGTAGTTAGCATCTGTACTTGGTTCCGTAATAACAGGGCTTGTTACTGTGCCCACGGCAATTGTTGGTTCGTCATTATCTTCAACGTTACTATTACTCGAAACTTCCTCTTCAAATTGATGGTAAACTGTTCTTTTCTCACGTCCGATAATAACACCGTTTTCATTAAGAGCTTCTATAGTAATAGCAAATGGACTGCTTTCGATTTTTAGCTCTTCTCTAAAAAGGCGAGTTAAAGGATCTAGTGTTGCACGGTAGCCATTAATACGTACAGCATCTACAGCTTCTTGAGCGCTTCCCTGAACAACAACTACAGAGTTTTCGATTTCTGCCTCATCGCGTGGGGCAGTAAGCGTTAATGTTCCTGCTTGTAGTACCTCTGTTTCATTCTCTGTGCTTGGCAATGCCAAAGCTCCACGCTGGCTATTTACAATAAACTCGCTGCTAAGTTCAGCAGGATCCAGCGCACTTCTAAAGCTACTAATAGACGTAATATTTGTTTCGCCTTCAGGAATAACAAGCTGCTGTCCTTCACCTAGGGTAAAGTCCTGGTTGTTTATTTCTAAGCTAATATCACTTGTTGAAGAAAGAACCTTAACGCTACTAGGACTTAATACTAGCTCTGCACTATTTGGGATGGTAGCGATGTATTTATCAGAACTTACTATTCTTTCAGCATTGCTATCATCGTTTGTTTTTACATACATTGTTCCGCTAGCAAGGCGTAAACCAAACCTGTAAAGATCATCTTTTTGCTCAGCTTTTGTTAACACTAATTGTGTATTTTCATCTAGGCGTAATACTGTTTGGTCTTGTAGCCCTAGGCTTGCCAGTGTTTGTTGGCTTGTTTTTATTTCTTCGCCTGTCCTTAATGTGACACCATTACTTAATTTTTGCCATGTACTACCATCTACGTTAATTTCTACCTGTCCTTTTTCTACATTTACAGGAACAGATACATCAACGGTGCTACCACCCAACGAACCACCAATCCACATCAACAACTTCCATAGTAAATAGAGCACAATAAGATAAAAAACTATTTTATATAGTAAACGACCACCACTCAGCTCGGACTTCGATGAGTAAGAAGAATTTCGGCGGCGGCGGTGATTACTTGGCATAATGTTTAAGAGGTAGTGGCTTCTTCGGTAATATTAAGAGTGCAGGTTGCAGTTGTTTGTCCAGAATCAACTGAGATTTTAAACGAACCAATTGCTTTTATTTGTTCTTCTAACGTAATGGTTGTAGGTTCGATACTTACATTTAATTGCTCGCTGATAAGCTCAGCCACTTTTTCTTCGGTAATAGCAGCATATAATTTACCAGTTTTTGTAGCCTTGGCAGTCATACTTAATTCTTTGCCCTCTACTGCACTTACAGCGTCGTCAGTTTTCATGCTTGACTTAGCCTTGGCAGCTTCGCGTTCAGCAATTTCTGCTGCGAACTTTGTTTTAACTTTATTGGTTGCAATAATTGCAAACCCTTTTGGTAATAAATTGTTTAATGCAAAACCATCACCTACGCTTAATAATTGATTTTTTTGGCCAATGCCTTGTACGTCTTTAACGAGTAAAACTTCCATAATGTTAAAAGAAAATAATATAGGTGTATGCTACGTGCTTAACACGTTTTGGTCAAATAAAATGCAGTATTAATTTGTACAACTACAAAGGCGGTAATTGTTTAAAATATTGCAATTGCAATAGAGGTTTTTTCTGCCTCTTAAAATCCTTTACGTCTTTGTAACTTCTGCAGTGTTTTATTGCCCCTGTAACTCCACATAAATCTAAGATATACTACTAACAATGAACATTGATGACTACTTATTTACCAGGCATTTAGATGATGACGAGAAAGTGGCTGTTATTGTCCACAAACATTGGCTTGTTGGCGTGTTAACATTATGGCTACCCGCTACAATTTTTATTGTTTGTTTTGCGATTCTGGCTCCACTTAACGGTTCATTTTTGTTTTTGGTGACTTTGCTGGTTATGGCGATTTCTTTTATTTGGCTACTACGTAATTTTTTCGATTATTTTTTAGACGCTTGGATTATCACAAACCAAGGTATTATTGATGTTGAATGGCATGGTTGGTTTCATCGACAGTCTAGCCGTGTGCTTTACAGCGATATTCAGGGGGTAAGTTATGAAATAGAAGGAGTACTACAAACAATGCTTCATGTTGGTACAATGTCGATTGAAAAGATTTCAGCAGGAGTTGTAGTTGCGCTTGAGTATGTTAAGCACCCTAGAAAAGTGGAGAGCGTTATTTTAAAGAATATGGAAGAGTATCTTACAAAGAAAAATTTAAAAGATGCCACCCATGTTCAAGATATTTTGGGAAGAATTGTTGCCCAAGAAATGCAATTACAAGATATTAAAAAACCTGAATGATGTACGGTATTGCTATTATTATCCTTGGTGTTTTTACACTTTGGTACATGCGACGCCTGCAGGCCGTAACACTTTCTGAAGCTAAAAAAAAACAATTTTTTGCAATGTTGCAAGATATTAAAAATATAAAAGACGACTACCGCCAAATTATTGCCGCTGATGCTTTGTGCTCTAAGGCTCTGGCAGCTGCGGGTGTTACTGGTTCTATGGGCGAGCAACTTAAAGCTATTGATAACTGGTATCCACGCATCGACAATATTTGGCGCGCACATAAACTACGTAATAAACTAGCGCACGAACCAAGCTTTACGTTAAAAAAACCCCAAAAAGATCATGCTATGGCTGAATTTGAATATCTACTGCAATCACTGTAATGTTTAATTGGCTTTTTACAACAAAAAATATGAAACCTACTTTTTTACTTGTTGGCCTTGGTAACCCTGGAACAAAATATAAGGAAACTCGCCACAATGTTGGCTGGTGGTTTATTGATGAATTACAAAAAGAGTATGATGGCAGCGAATGGAAGTTTGATAAAAAACATCAAGCGTTTTTAAGTACTGTTAGTGTTAACGGTAATAATTATACACTGGTTAAACCACAAACGTTTATGAACCTTTCTGGTGATAGCGTTCAGTCACTTGTAGCTTATTACAACATGGAACAGGAGAACCTTTGTATTATTTATGATGATATTGATTTAGAACCAGGCGTTACTCGTTTCCGCAAGCAGGGGAGTGGTGGCACTCACAATGGTATGCGAGATATTGTTTCTAAGTTAAATGAGCATGTAGCCCGTTTTAGAATTGGTGTTGGTAGACCTTTAAACGGAGAGGATTTAAGTAACTTTGTTCTTAGTGGCTTTGCACCAAATGATAAACAATTAGTATTAAAGAGTATTACTGAAGCAATTTCTTTAGACTGGCTAGAGACTGCTTAGATAATCTACGGCCTGCTTATCATTCTTTAAATGAACAATATTATAGTTTTGATTTTTTGTTTTCCGAAAGGCTTGGTAAACCTTTTTACGATTCCAAAGTTTAAATGTCCAAATATACCAAAAGAACTGAAGTTTAAATGGCATTTTATTTAAACAAGAAGGGTCTACCTTATTTTTGGTGAAATGTCGCTTTAACGCTCTAAATAAACTAATCCACACAGAGTAATCTAAAAAAATGATGGTATCGGCGTACCTAAAACGCTCTACAAATGTTGTTTCATGGTGGCCGTCAATAATCCAAGTATTACCTTTTACGATTTCACTAACTTCAACCTGCCAATCGCTTTCGTGCGGCCTAGTACAAGTTTCCGTCCAATAGTATCTATCAAGGTGAATGAGTGGTAAACCAGTAAGTTTTGCTAATTTTTTAGAAAAAACAGACTTACCCGAGCCACTGTTTCCAATAACGCAAATGCGCTTCATGACTTATTACATTAAGGCAATTAAAATTCCACCAACAGCACCAATAATTCCTACAATCCAAAAACGCATTGTTACTTTGCTTTCCCCCCAATCTAATGCTTCAAAATGGTGATGAATAGGCGCAGAGCGGAATACTTTCTTACCACCACGTAAACGTTTACTGGTTAATTGTATCACCACTGAAAGTAACTCTATTAAAAATACAATTCCAACAATAGGTAATACTAGTAACTGATCTGTCATCATTGCTATAACTGCTAAACAGCCACCTAACGCCATTGAGCCAGTGTCCCCCATATAAAATAAGGCTTTTGGTACGTTATTCCAAAGAAAAGCACCGGTAGCACCAACAACAACAGCACAGAATGCTGCTAGTACAGTTAGCCCCATAAAGTAGGCAATAACACCGTAAGCGGCGTAGGCAAAAATTAGTAATCCACCGGCCAGTCCATCAAGCCCATCTGTAAAGTTTACCGCATTGGCAACAGCAGCTACCACAAAAATAAAGAGCGGAATGTACCCCCAACCAAGGTCGACCACTTGGCCAGTAATAGGAATAGTTACTGCGCTATAACCTAATTTGCCATAAAACCACCAGGCTCCAGCAATGGCAATAGCAAACATTGTTATAAGTTTTGGTAGTGCGTCTAAGCCTCTATTTTTACCAAGACCTTTAATGTTAAAATAATCATCAACCATTCCTAAAATACCCATTGCAGTTAGTGTGAATAGTGGTAGGTATACTTCTTTACGCTGTAGAAGTGAAAAATCAATAAAGCCATAGTGAGCAAGCCCTCTTGAAAGTAAAATGGTTATAACTACTGCGATCCAAATTAAAATACCCCCCATAGTTGGCGTGCCAAGTTTATGCTCATGATACTTTAAAAAAACTGGTGAGTCTGTACCATCCATTGATTTTACGCGCATTTTTTTACCAAGTTGGTATTTTTTTTGAAACCTTACAAACCATGGTGTAAGCAATAGTCCAATTAAAAATGCTAGCAAGGCATAACTACTTAGTGTTATTGGGTCAACAATTGGTCGAATTAATGTATCAATCATAAAAAAGGATGTAACAATATAATACTAAGATATTACGTTACCTACGTACGTTGTGCAATAAGCTATTTTAGCAGTCTTCTTAATGTGGTAATTCCTATTAGCAATGCTCCTAGTAATACCGTTATTCCACTACGGCCTGCGCTACTAGATCTGCGTGTTTTGGTTAATAAAGCGCTGCTAGTTGTAAAGGCACCAGTTACCGGTAGCTGTTCTAGAATTTTTACAGACTTAACACTGTTTTTAGAAACACCATTTACTGTGGCTGTTACATTTGAGGTTAGCTGGTCACCTTGGCGCACACTATCTTTAACAATAACGCTGTAGGATTTATTAATAATACCTCGTGGTTGAACCTCGTTAATGTTCCAGGTAATGGTATTGCCATTGATTGCTCCGCCATTTGTTGTACTTGGTATTGTATTTTGGTCGGTATTGGCAACTATTTTTACATTATTAAGCGCACTGTCAGCATTGTTGATAAAGGTAACATTATAATTAATGGTGCTGCTTGGCTGCGTTTCGCTCCTATCTGTTTTTTGGGCAATGGTAAATGTTCTAGAGTCTGCAGCGGTAACATTAATAATAACTGGTGTATTTGGAGCAGAAGAAGTTGTTGAGCTTTGTGAGCTTGTAATGCTGCTAACACTAGAAGAAGAACTTATAGATGAAGAAGAACTACTTGACGAACTTGAGACACTAGAGGAATTAGAGCTGTTTGAAGTATTTGTAGAAACGGTTGTATTTCCAATGAGCACTTGTGCATCTGCTGTTTCTAGTTCATCACCGTCTTCATTTTCAGATTCAACATCAATAGTTAAAATGTCTCCAATGTTAGCTGTTTGTAACACGCGAGCATTAACGGTTAGTATTGTATTATTTCTATTATCCACATCAATATCTTCCCATTTTACTCTATTATCATTTATTTCATCACCTCTACGGTTTGCTGTTAAAAAACTAAATTTATCATCAAGGTGAGCGGTAATCTCTAAGTTTTCAAAATTATCTCTACCGTCATTTATTAAATTAATTTCAAAACGTACATTAGTGCCAACTTTTGCTGTTGTAAGACTTTGAGACATTTCTATTTCTAGCTCAGCATCATCATCCGTATCAACATCAGTTGTTTCATTATCCTTTAAGGTGTTATTTAAGTAAGCACGAATTCTGTAAGTATCTCCATCATCTGCACCGTTATTAACTTCTACATCTACGGTAAATCTAATTTCCGAGTTTGCAGGAAGTGTAAGATTGCTCCAAGTAACATCATTGCCGCTTTTTATACCATTGCTCGAAAAATCTTCAATATCTAAATCGTTATCAATATTTACTCTTACTGTTTGATTCCTGAGTGTTGAGCCATCATTTATAACAACGATAGTATAAGTGTAGTCATCACGTGGTTCTACAGTGTCGTCTTCTTGCTCTATATTTATAGAAACATCTGCCTCGTTTGCTTTTGCATTAGGCACGTTTAAACCTACCATAACTGCTGAAGCTAATAGAAACACTAAATAAAATTTTACAAAGAAACGAAGGTGCATAATATGATGGTAAAAGGTTTATAACCGTACTATTTTTACTATCTACTGTCAATAATCATCTGGCTTTATCTAGATATATTTTACTACTTATCTCTTTGTACCCA
>CAYSVN010000050.1:0-8605 GCA_964434585.1 uncultured Candidatus Peribacteria bacterium
TCTTAACAACATCTATATATTAACACACAGTAGATTATATTGCAAATGTTTCTTTCATTAAAAAATGGTGTTTATTAATTATTCTGCCAAAAACCAGCTGCTGCAATCATGGCGCCATTATCGGTACAGTAACTAATCTCGGCTGGAACGCGGAAAGTACGACTTTCAATGAGTTCATTTATTTTTTCACGCAGGCGAGTATTGGCAGAAACCCCACCAACAATGTGAACTTCGTTAATGTTAGGGGTATCTTTTAATACTTTTTTTAAACGGTCACATAGGTGATTGCAAATGCCTTCTTGCCAACTGGCTGCTAAGTTTTTTAAGTTTTCTGGCTTGCTGATATCAACTTCTTTAAGGGTTAAGCGTAATGCATTTTTTAAACCCGAAAAACTAAAGTCGTATCCTGGCTTGCCTTTAAGCGGGTAGGGGAATGCGTACTTATTTTTATCTCCACCTTCAGCTTCTTTGGCAATGGCTGGGCCGCCAGGGTAGCCGAGCTCCATCATACGGGCGCCTTTATCGAACGCTTCGCCAGCGGCATCGTCGCGGGTACTGCCTAGTAACTGCTTATCTGTATGGGAATGTTGTAGCCAAATATCGCTATGTCCACCAGATACAGAAAGAGTCAGAATTGGAAACTGTGGTTCCTTACATTGCTCTTCTGGTTTATGGAGCCAAGTGGAATATAAATGCCCCTGTGTATGGTGTACCTCTATTAAAGGTTTCTGCCATACACTACTTAGTATGCGGGCTGTGGTGGTGCCAATTAGCAATGAACCCTTTAAGCCTGGCTCTACGGTTACAGCAATGGCATCAATGTCTTTAACACTAAAAGTTGTTTTTTGTAGTAGCTGTTCTAGAACCGGTAGTATTAACTCTAGCTGCCTACGGGCTGCTTGCTCTGGAATAACGCCACCAAGTTTGGCAAATTCTTCCATGGTACTGGCAATAAAAGATTCATGCACAATGTGTCCATTCTCTACTAGCGCAATAGCGGTTTCATCACACGAGGTTTCTATTCCTAATATTAAAGATTTTTGAGACATTTTTTCAATTATTATAGTTTTAAAAGTAATTAGTGTTTAGGGATTAGGGATTAGTTTATACTATAAGAGTATAATGTTTCTAATCCCTAACCCCTAATTTCTAATTTCTGACATGTTTTCATTTTTCCCATCACGGGCGGTTGCGTTTACCTTGCTTGATTTCCCGGTGCATTGGTACGGCATTATGTATTTGCTTGGGTTTTTAATGGTATATAAGTTAGCACCAAAATTGCAGCGTTATCGTGATCTTTATTTACGTAAGTCAGACTGGAGCAACTTGCTTTCTTGGGTGATTATTGCTGTAATTGTTGGTGGACGATTAGGTTATGTTTTCTTTTATGATTGGGCTTATTTTAAAACAAGTCCTATGGAAATTTTTGCTATTTGGAATGGTGGAATGGCTAGCCATGGCGGGTTTATTGGTGTGGCAATTGTAGCTTGGCTTTATGCCCGTTGGCATAAAATTTCACTCTTTAAATTACTTGATAGTGCTGTGGTACCCATCGCGTTAGCACTCGCACTTGGCAGGGTAGGAAACTATATTAATATAGAACTTTATGGCACCGTAACAGACTTGCCATGGGGACAATCTATTCCTGGCATAGAAGGACTACGGCACCCAACCGCGGTTTATGCTATTTTAAAGAACACCACTATTGGCATCATTTGCATGCTGGCGCTTACTAAAAGTAAAAAAGTTGGACTTCCTACTGCGTGTTTTGTAATTTTTTATGCTGTGTTTCGATTTATTGTAGAATTCTTTAGAATTCCAACGGTAGATAATACTGAATTGTTTGGTGTGATGTTTACCCAAGGCCAGCTTTTAACTGTGCCCCTCTTTGTGCTTGGAGGTATTCTGCTAATTGTTTCGCTTCGTCGCAGTTAATTTGCTTTCCTCTTTCAATTGCTTCTTGATCGGTGAATGTAGATACATAGTCGATCACTGCTTGTTTAGGATGAGCTTTGGGATCTTTTTCTCGTAGTTCTTTTACTACTTCGTTTGGATGCTCATTAAAATGTTTACATAATTTAATTATAATTTCCTTAGCCCAATCTTTAGCCTGTTTTATTTCAGGATGATGATAATAATACTGAAACATAAAGGCTTTGTGCTCCTCTTTTATTTGGGCAACTTTTGCAGGATATACAATGGTTTTATGTGATAGTTTTTGTAATTGTTCAACAGTTTCAATATTAAGTTTATTAATATTTTGTAAAGACTGATGACACAACTGTGCTTGGTAAAATTTCTTAATAGCACTTTCAAGCTTATGTTGAGTTGCATCAATTTCTTGCATAATGGTTAGTTCTTTCATCATGTCCATTGTTAGGAATGCTTTGCCTGTCTTAAGGCAAATAAGCCTTAAGGCATCTACCGGGTCGTCACCTAGGTAAGAAATTTCATCTGCCTCATCAACAACTTTTCCTTCTCCGTGTACTTGGTTGGTATGTTTTTGTGAGTTAAACTCAATAATTGGTAGTAGTTTTACTCCTGTTAGCAGTTCGTCACGCGTTAGGTGATCGTTATGTTCATATACAATACTAATGCCTTTTGATAATTCTTCTTCTGCAAATGCCTCGAATCCTTTTTCACAAATGTGACCAAATGGACCGTGGGTTCTATCGTGATTAGCGGCTAATGCTAAAATTAAATCTTGGTTTAATCCTAAGGTTTCCCCAATAGAAGCGCCCATGCTTTCTACTTGTATAGTATGTGATAACCTATTTTTTAATCCTTTATTACCATTACCAGGTACAACCTGAGTTTTATCGTGCATTACTAAATACCTAGTAGAGTGGGCCACCTTGTTATAGTCGCGTCGGAATTCTGTGCGAAAATCTGTTAATTCAATTTCAATTTTTCCTCCTCGCTCCTTATACACCTCTGCCAGTGTTACCGGATTTTTAACTCCGTATGGTTTTATAAGATTGTTTCTTCTTATAATTGATGCCTCTCGCTCACTTCGATACCAATCAATCTCTTCTGGTGTTAATTCATCGACAAGGTTCATAGTCTATTATCTTATCAAAACTATCGCTGAAAACAAGTTGTTCTGTTATTCTTATTATATGAACGTGATTGCAGTAATACCGGCATATAACGAGGCAGGACGTATAGCAGATGTTGTAAAAGCAACGTTAAAGTTTGTAGACACTGTTGTGGTAGCAAACGATGGCTCTAGCGATGACACTGCAGCAATTGCAAAAAAATCTGGAGCAAAGGTTATTAGTCATGTACTTAATGGTGGCTCTGGAGCTGCCACTATGACAGGTATTGCGTATGCACGTAACCTTAAAGCAGATGTTATTGTTACCCTAGATGCTGATGGCCAGCATGACCCAGCAGATATTCCGGCACTGCTTGATGGTATTAACGCTGGTTATGATGTTGCGTTTGCAAACCGATTTGGCCAACGTAACACTATTCCTGCTCGACGCCGTTTTTATAATGCTGTTGGTAATATTGTTACTTTTACCGCTACTGGACTTTGGGTTCCAGATAGCCAGTGTGGCTTTAAAGCATTTGGACCTAAGGCAGTAAACGAGCTTGCCTTACAGCTTTCGGGTTTCGAATTTTGTAGTGAAATTATTCGCGAAACTGTTGCCCATAAGTGGCGCGTTGTTCATGTGCCAGCCAAGGTTATTTACACAGAGTATTCTATGGCTAAGGGGCAAAACTTTTTTTCTGGAGTGCGTACTGCACTTAAAATTTTACTTCGCACCCTTTTTAGATGAGAAAATTTTTACTGTTACCACTTTTACTTATGGCTTGTATTTCTTCTACCACTCCTGCAGATAATAATGCTGAACAATTTGAGCGATTTGCGATAGAACCTATTACCTTACAAGGTGGTGGCGAAACACTTACATTGAATGTAGAGGTAGCGCGCACTACTAAGCAGCACCAACAAGGCTTAATGTGGCGTAAAACATTAGACATAGATGGCATGTTATTTGCATTTGATGAAGAAAAAATGCGTTACTTTTGGATGCGTAATACGTTAATCCCTCTAGATATTATGTATTTTGATACTGAAGGATTTGTAGTTTCTACCACAACCATGACACCGTGCGAAGCAGATCCTTGTCCTAATTATAGCTCGGTACTACCAGCACGGTATGCACTAGAAGTACCAGCTGGCTGGGTAGAGCAAGAAGGGGTTACAAAGGGATGGAAACTTGTATTGTAATTAGGCTGCTAAGTGCGTTTGGCCGTAGCCAGTACTTGGCCTTTTAAAACTAAAGCTTGCTTGATAGTGTTCAGCGCCTTTTCTTAATTTTTGCATTGTTGGCTTATCTGCTTGGTAAGCTTCGTATGCTTTCTTGCAGTGTACATAGTATTCCTCTACTTCTTTTGATTGCTTTGTTTTAAAGATATTTTTTGTAAACCAACGGCTAGCTTTCCCCATCATTCCTGAGCTTTCTCTCTCTTTTTGTAGACTCTTAAAATCATCAATTAATTGTTGGCTAGCTCCATGTTTTGCTCTTAAATTGTAGTATTGTTGCATTCGTTTAGCATTATTAGATTCAATTTGTCCCACATTTACACCATAGGCTGAATCAATATCTGGTGCTTGTTTAGCAACTTGCTTACTAGAGGCTAATACAATTGTCCTTTGTATAGTTGTAGCTTGGCTAATGCGTAGTTCAAGGTCTTCTTTTTGCGCTTCGCTCATAGGGAATGTTTCGCTTTTTGCTAATTTTTTATATGTTCTTTTTACATCTGCAAGATTCTCTGCAAACTGTTCATACTCCTCAGGGTCAATATGTTTAGCTACATTGGTATCTATGCCATTTTGCATATCTTTTTGTAATTGTAGATGTACTTCGTGCCATTTTTCACACTCACTACTCACCATATTTATTCCTTTAGTAAATTGCTTTAATACTTGTACTTCTTGTACGCGTTTTTTTACCTTGGTAATAGTATCTATTCTCCTGTTTAATTTACCGATAAATTTTTGATCTTCTTTTTTAAAGTACTTTAAATTTTTAACACTTTCTTCCCACGTTTCAATTGTTGTTAGTGCTGCTTGGCAATCTTCTAAAGAACGCTCTTGCATTACAGATTTTTTCCAAGGATTAGAAAATTCAGCCCAGTACTGCATTGCTTCTGGAGCTCTGACTACAAACCCTTCCATCATTGCTTTCCCGCTTGTATGAACGCCGTATTCTTGTTGTACTTCCTCATCGCCTATTGTTGTATTCATTAACGTATTAATACCTTCGCTAAACCTTCTTCCATTACCAATAATTTCTCTCCTGGCTGCATCTTCTTCTACAGAATTTTGAGACTCTACTGCCTCATTTTGCTGCGTGTTCTCACCTGCTTCATCTTGTAATGCTGCATTCTCAGTGGGTTGTAATATTTCATCTTTTGCCAAATTTTTGCTATGATCTTCAATCATTGTATATATTATACAATATTTGTTATTATTTAGTCAATTATTACTTTTTAGCTATGAGCTAAATAATAACCCCATCTAATCAAAAATGAGGTTATTTCTCATTATTTTGCTCAGCTAATGAACCTAATATTAATGATAAGATTACCCAGCCGATTAACAATAAGAGTAGTAGCTCTCCACTCATGATAAACCTCCAAATTGAACCATCTGTTATGGTACTATCTTATTCTATTGAAGTAAAATCAAAGTTCTCAAGCTTGCTCCAAACTTTTTTAATTAACTCTTTTAGTTCGGTTACCTCTGCCTCGGTAATACTTAGGTCAATCGTCGAAGGCTCTTGTTTTTCGGTACCTAAAAATACCAAACTAAACATAGTGGCGCTGTGGGTAAAGCTAGGGGACTCATCTGCTAGTAATTTGTAAAATACTAATTGCCTAAACAGGTTTTCGTCTTTACGAATGGCAGCCTCGGTACGTTTTGGGGTGCCCGTTTTATAATCGACAATACGGACGTTTTGTCCGTTTAGCTCAAATAAGTCTATGCGGTCTACTTTACCGGTTAATGGAATATCGCCAAGGCGTGCTTTAAGGCTACGTTCAGTGCTTAGTAGTAATGGGGCTGTGCTGGTTTCATTACCATAGCGTTCTAGTACAATGGCGCCAATATGTAGGTAATGGTCACGTTCTTTTTCGGTCATTAGTTCCCTACGTGTCATCGTATCTATAAAGCTATCTATTAGTTTATCGGTGCCAAATTCTTCGTTATTTTTTTGCGCCATGCTACGGGTTTCTAGTGCGCTGTGTACAGCGGTACCGTAGGCTAGGTGGGCTTTTTTACTACGTGGTTGTAGTAATAAGTGCGTCCAAATAAATTCTTGAGGATCTGTTAAAAATGCATTCAATGCCGTAACGGAAAGCTCGAATTGCTCTAAGCGTTCTTTTAAATAAACTTTAAATTCTTCGCTTAAATCTGGAATTTCTAATGTAAATGGTTCTAGTGGCTGCAACGTGTTACTTGCAGCTTGCTCGTTTATTTGGGTGCCAATTTCTGCCACAAAAGCACTAGGTTGCGTTGGTTGCAGGCTGTCGTTTCGGCGAATGGTGGCACTATAACCGCAATGTAAATACTGCTTTGCTCGCGTTAATGCCACGTAAAATAAACGGCGCTCATCTTCTTGCTGCTCGTGCTTTTGGTTAGGATCTAAGCCAAGAATCAGCGTATCTGGCAAACTAAGACCGCCCCCCCCTCGACGGTTGCCCCAATGGCCATAACGCGTGTTATAGAGTAGTACCGCTTGGTACTCGAGTCCCTTAGAACTATGGGCAGTTGTTAGCTGCACACCTTCTGCCACGGTTTGGGCAATAGAGTATTCTAGGTTTAAGCCTGGCTCTGTCATGTAAATTTCTAGATCACTTAAAAGGTCACGCAGGGTTAAGGTTTTTTGTTCGTAGCAACGACGTTTTACATAGTCGTAAAATGCGCTAACGACTCTTAATTCATTAGGGTCTGCGTGTGCACTATCTTGGTTATGAATTAAACCAGAGCGTAGCATTAAGTCTTGTATAAGGTCGGTTAGGGTTACATTGTGTTGGTTGGTGTGTAGGTCTTCTATTAATTCTACAGCTGCTTGTAACTGTGGGTGTAATGCTGGTTGCTGTAATAAAAATGCTCTTAACGACATTGGCTCTTGAGTGCGATTATGCTGTTTTAATGCTACCAGCATTTTACCAACTTCTACCGGTGGAATTTCTAAAGTACTTAAACGTAAAGCAGCGGTGTAACAAGTGCTTTGGTCTGGGTTTTCGAGTACGTACAGTAAATTAATAAGTTGCAGCGCAGTTGGCTGGCGTAGTAAGTCGCGCTTACCGGTTACAATGGCTGGAATGCCTGCCACTTGTAGTGCGTCACTTAAATGTTTAACGTCTCCATTGGTTCTACATAATATGGCAATTTCGTTTATATCAACACCGTCTTCTATCCATGTTTGTAACTGTTTTACAATCCCAGCATCTAGCAATTCTGGATTGCCGTACTCGGTGCTGCTTGTTTGTGGTGTTACGTCTTTGCTTGGGCCAGCTGCCTGCAAGGACGTTGTACTTAAGCGGTCTATATTGTTGCTAATCACTAGCTCGGCTGCGTTTAAAATATCTTGATGACTACGATAGTTTTTTTCTAATGTAATGGTTACTAACTCTGCCTTATGGCGCTGTTTAAACTCTAGCATGTTGCCTAAATTAGCGCCCTGAAATTTGTAAATAGCTTGGTCGTCGTCTCCTACCACAAATACATTTGGTGTGTCTGAAGTGGGGTAGGTGGTAAGGATATTTATAATACTAGTCTGAGCACCGTTTAAGTCTTGAAACTCGTCTACCAGTAAATATTGGTAGCGTTCTTGCAGCGTTGCTAGAATCCAGTCCTGCTCTTTTAGCACCTTGTGTGTTACTAAAATCATGTCGTTGTAATCGTACAAATGCTTTTCATTTAACGATGTTTGATACGCTTTATAAATCGTAATAAATTCTTCGAATTGTTGAACTTTGCGTAAGTCATTTAAATATACTTTCGATTCTAAATTACGCTCCTTACCGGTTGGTGTATATTTAATACTTTCACCATACTGAGGAATTAATGCTTCTAAATCTTCAGGAGATTTTCCTTCCCGTTTCATATCAGAAATACGCCTTAAAATGTCGCTACTTCTATCAATACTGCTATCACTTTTACTAGGCGCACCCAACACGCTACCGGTTGGTAACTTTTGGAGCGCTGCCCGCACAGTACGAATTTGTTGCACCTCGCTAATTTGTTCCCTGGCTTTAAAATCGGTAAAAATATCAGGATATTGCATAATAATATCATTACAAAATCCATGAATAGTATGCACAGTTACGCCGTAAGCATCGGGCCCTATTATCTGGCGTAATCGTTTACGCATGGCAATAACCCCGGCCATACTAAATGTTAAACATAAAATGTTACTAGGGCGCATTTGGGTTGTTTCTAGTATGTAGGCTACACGTAATGCTAAGGTTTGGGTTTTACCGGTCCCTGGCCCTGCTAACATCATTACTGGCCCCTCAGTAGTTTGTACTGCTTTACGCTGGGCATCATTTAATTGTGCTAAGGCCTTATTGTAGTTCTCTGTAT
>CAYSVN010000051.1:0-8482 GCA_964434585.1 uncultured Candidatus Peribacteria bacterium
AGTAAAGCCTTCAATTATTACACTACAACAATGTAGGGAAATCATGAATAGTCGCGAGTAAACGAAGTAAGCTCTTACGCGCGATTATTTTGGTTCATTTTTGCTCCTCGACTTTGCTCGGGATGACACGTTAATTAATAGAATGCTAAAATTAGATTATCACAGTGAGCTTGCCGAACTGAACAAAAGTGAACAAGAGTACAAGAATATTTATTTACTTCTTTGTACAATCCTACTATGTAAGGTGGCAATATAGCCAATACCTAGTAGTAGTAGTAAAAGGTTCAACCCTGGGCCAGAACTACTAAGTTTTGGTGGTGTAGGTTTAACGGGGCTAACTACAGTTGGCGCCGGAATAGTAACAGCAACAGGTTCTGGCTCAATAGTAGGTTCAACGACAGGTTCAACCGGAGCAATAATTTTCTCCTCCATAATTGGTGTAACGGTTGGTAGACTGTCTTCACCTAGGAGGTTTGCTAATCTATCTGCTAGTTGGTTATCCATCACAACTGGTTCGTTATCTTTAAAGATGGAGTCGGTGTCACCAGGCGTATCTGTGTCGCCAAATTGTGGCACATTAATATCGATAGTACTAGCCTGCATGGTACGATGGCTAGGATTATTCCATAAAGAATTAGCAGTAGCTAATTCTTGCATATTTGTATTTGAATTAGCAATATTGAGGCCAATAAAAGGAATAATAGTTAAAAAGAGTAGAAGCATTCTTAATGGCATTTTATCTCCTGAGCTTAACCCAAAGAAAGCGTAGACAACATAGGCTAGTAGAACTCCAGGCAGTGTCCATAGTACAGAGTACCATTGGCTAACCTTTAAAAATTCAGGACCAATATTTGTAAGTAATTGTAAAAGCGCCCAAAGAATTACCAATAAAAATGGCACCCAGTGTAATACCCAAAGCGTTGCTCCTCTTTCTCCTTTTTTACGGAGAAAAAGTAGCGCTACCCAACTGTAAAGCGCAGTAAGAACAAGCAGTGAAAGCCATGGCATAACTGTTGTATTAAGCGCTGGTAAGCTAGCAATTAAAAACCCAGTAATAAGGGTAAATAATGCAAGGAGAATATAAAGAAGTGTAATCATATCTATAAAGAAGAAAGGAGGATATTATGCACAATTAAAACTAGTAAGTCAAGTACAGATTAAATCCATTTTCTTACGATAAAGTAAATCATCATCACAATAAGTAAGACAATCATTACACTTAAAATGCCAGAGAATGCCAGTGGAGAGTTTGCGTATGGCAACGAGACATTCATACCATAAAGACCGGTAATAAGCGTAAGAGGCAGCATGGTGACCGAAAAAATGGTCAGCACACGAATGATGTTATTTGTTCGGTGTGAAATCCAAGATTCATGCGTGTCTTGCAGAACATCAATCATTTCTTTGGCTGTATCAAGTAGCGACCATTGCCGTTCAATATCATCAAGAACATCATCAAAATAAAGTGCTAAATCTTCGCTAACAAATTTTCGTGATTTGTGTTCTAGGGTGGCAATAACTGAACGTTGTGGCAAAAGAATGCTTCGAATAGAAATAGTATTACGCTTAAGAGTCATAATATCGCGCAAAACGTTACCATCTCCACTTGTTTCAAATAAGTCTTTTTCAATAAGTCGTACTTGTTTATGGATCTGGTCTACTAAAGGAAATACTCCATTAAATAAACGGTACATTAACAGATATAAAAAGTAGCCTGTCCCCTGCCCTAATGTTTCTTTGCGCTCTGGTAGAGACTGCTTAATAGAACTCCAAAGCTTATCAAGAACATCAATCTTACCTTTATGTAGTGTGATAATATAATCGTTACCAATAAAAACATTTAATTCTTCTTTAATAATACGCCCAGTTTTCTTTTGCCTATAGGGAATATGAAACACAATAAACAGATAATCAGGATATTCTTCAATTTTTGGACGCTCATGCAAAGAAAGACAATCAGCAATATCTAGTTCGTGAAAATCATATTTTTTCTGAAGTTTTTCATAAGTAGACCCATTAGGGTTAGGGTCATCATGCCAAGTAATGCCTTTATAGGTTAACGATCGCATATAGCAGGATTAATACAATTAAGAACGTTTCTTTTTTGGAAGGTATTTATCACGAGGATCATTTACCTTAACTTCTTCAACAACAGTATAATGCTTATTAGTGAATTTTCTCCATTGTAGTATGGCGATAGCAACGAAAGTAGCTCCCCATAAAATCCACCAAATACGCATAGAAAGATACAAAATACCTTCTGCGCGCGAAACAGCTAAAACAACACCAATAAAGCCGTACCATTGCAGAATAGAAGGCCAAGATTTTGTAAGTTTACGTGTTTGTTTATTAGATTGTTTAGAAATCCACTTACGTAAGTAGTAAGAGATAATAATAAAAAGCACACAAACAACTAAAAAAGTTGCAACGCTAGTACTAGAGTATGGAGTGGTGCCGTTGTTAGGCCAAAAAAGGTAGCTGAGCATAGTAGAAATTGTTAAGAATTAGAATGAGAAGAGGTGTTAGGGCTTTTCTTTTTTTGTTTAGTTTCTGTGGAAGCCTTTGTGCTTTTTGGTACTTCATGAGAAGAAAAAAGCGGTGTCGGATGTCGCAATTCTTCCACTTCAAATGCTAATTCATTTACCAGCATCGAAAGCTCTCTTTGTGCAATAGTACGCGCTGGCCTAATAAGTAGGTAAAGTAAAAAGCCAACAATAGGAAGCGCAGTAACGAGTAAAATACTAAAAAGCATGTACAGTAGTGAATTTGTACGCAAAAGAATATCACGCGTAGAGTACAGAATTAAGTACACCAGCAAGGCACCCAGCGAAAGGACACCAGCTTGCTGTAAGCGTAAAAATGGCTCATCAAGAAAAAATTCGGTAGCCGTTGTAAGTAAAGTAGTTAAATCCATAATAGAGTTTAAAGGTCAGGATGTTTTTGTCGATGGACAATAACGTACACAATGGTACTTAAAAGTCCAAGCAGTGACAAGAACTGACTAAAGCGTAATTCAAAAGTATCAAATGGCAAAGAGCCACGCATAAGAATATAGCCACCAAACACAATAAGTAGTATTGTTTGTGCAATGGTAATAACACGCTTAGAAAGCCTTGTTTCAAAGTATGCAAAAATACCTAAGGATACAAATAGTAGCGTTAAAATAATCATATCAAAGTAACTTGCAAATACAGGAATCATAAAGTCTCCTCTAAACGTCTCTAGTGCCACGATAGATAAGCTGGTAATAACAATTCCCCATAATGTCTCTGCGCCAGCACGTAATTTATACTTGCGGATAATAAGGAGTAAAAATGTAATGGTAATAAATGTAATAACGTAATAAAGCTGAACCGGATGAATAGGAGTAGCGTAACGAACACTCATAGAGTCGTACGTAACACCAATAAAGCTATCTGTAGGACTACCATATGATGTGCCAGCAACGAATCTTCCTAGCCAATCAAATGCCATACCAAGCGTAGTTGCAGGCAGTAGTACATCAAGCCATTGTAAAAATGTACTACGTTGCTTCCTGTTAAGCAGGTAAAGAACAATAGCAATTCCAATCATGCCGCCTAAATAGCTAAATCCCCCATCCCAAATAATAAAGCTACGTAATGGGTCTTTAGTATAAAGTCGGTATTGAGCAACGATAGCAAATATGCGACCGCATAATAAAAATGCTAAAACGTAATACCAGCCTTTTTCTAAAAAGTGTTTTAAGTGAAGATGTTGTGATTGAGCCAGTTTAAGGAAAAAATGGATAGAAAACCAAATACCAAAAAGTAAAAAAAGTAAACGTGTCCAAACAATAAAAGGCCCAAACTGGAATGCTTCAAACATGCGAGATGTAGTATAAAGCGTCTGACTAAAATTTGATAGTATTTTCAGTGTTTTGATAAACGTTGCAGGCGTGGCAGAGGTGTAAAAGGTTTTCTCAGTTTATATACATAATAAACTAAAGCCCTTCTTACACCTCTGAAACCTTTTTAACTTCTGCAACGTTTGATTGCCCTCCAAATCGAAGCTCCAATGCGCGTGAGTCTCTATCATCGACAACGCCGCTTATAAACTCATCCTTATCAACGCTCACTTGCTCTTTTGTAACCACGTTACGCACAGCAAGTGTATTACCACTCACTTCTTCGTCTCCAATAACTAGTAGATATGGAATGCGCTGCTTTTCTCCAACGCGAATACGTTTTCCAAGGCTATCACTGGAGTCCATAATTTCTACACGCATTCCTTGCTGCTGCAACGCGCCTGCTACCTGTGTTGCATATTCCATATGTGGGTCGGCAACTGGCAGTAATGCTACTTGTGTTGGCGCTAGCCATAGTGGAAACATGCCGTAAATATGCTCTAGGTAAATAGAAAGAAATCGTTCTAATGAACCCATAATAGCAGCATGAATCATATTAATACGTTCCTTGTCGCCATCTTCGTTAATACAATGTAGGTCAAAGTTTTCTGGTTGAATAAAATCTAACTGAATTGTAGCTACTTGCCACTCACGGCCAATACTATCTTTAGTAACAAAGTCAATCTTTGGACCATAAAACGCAGCTTCACCAATTTCTTCAATAGCATCTACACCACGTTCTTTTGCAAGCTCGCGTAAGGCACTTTCTGCTTTTCCCCAGCCTTCTGGTGTGCCCATGTAGTTATCAAAGTTATCGGGGTCATGTAGCGATAGCCTTACTTGTAAATCATTGAAACCAACTACACTATAAAACGTATCAATAATATCCCAAATTTTTAGGAATTCATCTTTAATTTGGCTATCTCGACAAAAGACATGCGCATCATCTTGCGCGAACGCGCGCGTTCGGCTTAATCCATGTAATTCACCCGATTGCTCATCGCGGTAGCAGGTAGTTGTTTCGGCATAGCGTTTTGGCATGTCTTTGTAACTACGTGGCAGGCTGTCAAAAATCTGAGTGTGATGCGGACAGTTCATTGGCTTCATAGCAAATTCATGCCCTTCACGGGTTTCAATTTTAAAAAGCTCATCACTAAATTTCTGCCAGTGGCCAGAGGCTTCATAAAGGTCTTTTTTGGTTATATGTGGAATACTTACTTTTTCGTAGCCTTTGTTGTAACGTAGCTCCCACACAAAATCATCTAGCAGGTTCTTAACTAAGGTACCACGTGGTGACCAAAGTGGTAACCCTGGGCCAACAAGTTCAGAAAACGTAAAGAGGTCTAGTGCTTTTCCAAGCTTACGGTGATCTCTTTTTTTAGCTTCATTAAGCATAACTTGGTGAGCTTTAAGGTCATCTTTACTACCAAAAGCGTGTACATAAATACGGGTAAGCTGCTCTCGCGACTCATCCCCTCTCCAGTATGCACCAGCTAGCGAATGTAATTTAAAGCCATCAGCTGGAATATCTTTAAGGTTTTGCACATGTCCACCCTTACAAAGGTCTACAAATGTTTCGTTGCCATCACGATCTATATTAGTATAATTGGTAACTTCAGTTTCTCCTTTTTTTGCTAAGTCTTCAATTAACTCTATTTTAAATTGCTGCTTACGTTCTTTCCAAAAAGCCAGTGCATCATCAATACTCAGTGTCGTAAATTCAAACGTTTGTCCTTTGTTAATAATTGTACGCATTTCTTTACCAAGTCGCTTAAAGTCATCATCAGAAATTGGTTCTGCAAACATAAAGTCGTAATAACAACCTGTATCAATTGGTGGGCCAATAGCAAGTTTGGTATCTGGCCATAAGTTTAGCACTGCTTGTGCTAGCACATGCGATAAGCTGTGACGAATGCAATAGAGATCGTCGATTTCTGATTCTTGATGAGACATAAGTAAGTTTGATAAGTAGTAAAAGCAGGATACAAAAAAATAACCCCCAGCGGTAGGGAGTTTTATAAATAGTTAACAGTTACTCCCTACGACAATGTCGTGGTGGTTGTAGTAACGGTAGTGGTATTCTTTATAATCACTAGTTTGAAGTATATCAAAATTTCTAAATGCCTACAATATTTTTTATGCCTAGAATCTAAAAGCCATAGAGTGCTTTCTCTGTATCTTCATAAAACTTATCCCAACTTTCCGTTACCTCAAAGTCGGGTCCATTAATAGGTTCTGGGTTAACGTCGTAGTTATATTCAGAGGTTGTAGTATACTCTCCAGCTTTCATAATTGTTTTGTAAGGTAGGAACGTTTCAGCATTGTAGTAATAAAGCTCATCTCCATCACGTATGCTTAAGGCTTCACACGGTGTGCCGTCGCAAGTTTCAGCGGTGACAATTGCTTCGTATAGCGGTGAATTTTTCATCCGTTCTATCATAAAGGCAAGTACTTCTAATTGGCCGTCTGGTGAAAGTTCTTCATTTGTCCAATACCATTTGCCGTTTAGGTTAACAAGAGAGGTTGGGTTTTGTTCAGATGTAAAATCTTGTTGGTAAACAATAGGCTTAAGTTCATCATCGATTTTATAGATAAAAGTGCTGTTTTTTATAAAACCATACTCTGGGTAATACGTAGCAGAAGAACTGCGAGCTGGAGCAGGTTTCCCGCTAATTGTTGCCGCTGTTGTTACAGTGTACGCAACTTTATATTCACTACCATCCTCGTCTTCATCATCTATGTACGCAGTATCTTCATCATTACTGTTTTCTTCGTAGTCTTCATAATAATCGACATCGGTATCTTGTTCAGAACTTCCGATTTCAATAGAGCAAGCAGCTAACCCAAAGCTTAATAAACAAAGAAAAACAAGTGATATTTTTGAATTCATAAAAGAGTGTGTGAGTGTATATTTGTAATTATATTATAATATAATTTAATTATTTTATCAAGTTTTTAAACATTTGCTTGGCGCACTGTACAGCAGTAGTACTCATCTTATGCCCACTGTCTTGCACAACTTCTAAGGTAGAATTCGGCAATGCTTTATGTAGTGCGTACGCTTGGTTTGGTGGACAAATCATATCAAACCGACCATGAATAATGGCTGTGGAAATACGTTGTACTTTAGGCGCATTGTTCAGTACCTGATTCTCTTCTATAAAAAAGTTATTTGCCTGATAATGTAAAAAAATCAGCATTCCTGTTCGTTCACTTTCTGTCATATCTTCTAATGAGCTAATATGCATCGTTGCTTCCATGGGATATGTATTACTTTCCCAGTCGCGTATTATTTTACACACTAGTTGCTGCTCTCTTATGTTTCCATCTTTTAAAAAGTTGTAAAGAGCAGCGGCGTCATACTCTTTTAAGTCAAGTTCATTGAGTGATAATGCAACATGTTGCCATAGGTCAGGGAAAAACGTCTGACATTCGGGGCTAAAGAGCCAATCGCTTGATTGCTTATTGCTTAAAAAAACGTTACGAACAAATAGATGGCTAACAACCTCTGGATGGGCTTGTGCGTACAGTATTGCCATTGTGCTACCCCAGCTGCCACCTTTGATAATAGCTTTATCAATGTTGAGCAGCTTTCTAATAGCTTCTATGTCCTCTAATAAATGTTGAGTAGTATTATCTTTTAAAAACTCTTTAGCAGTACTCTGTCCTGCTCCTCGTTGATCAATTTGTATCACATTAAATTTCGTTAAATCAAAGTATTTTAAATGCCTTGGTCTACTAAGGTCTCCAGGCCCACCATGGAACATAAGCACCGGTATGCCATCTGGATTTCCAGACTGGCAATACCAAACCTTATGATTGTCATCTGGCTCGTAAAAGCCTTGGTTAAAGGTGGTAGTGTGAAAAGACATATAAGTATGTTATCACATTACTTTCGAATCCCAAGCTCGCTCTCTAATGCGTGAATTTCGCGTAATAACTGCTGGTCAGTTTGTATCTTTTTTTGAATTTTCTCTACAGCATGCATAACAGTACTGTGGTCTCGGCCGCTAAACATTTCTCCAATACGTACAAAGCTCATGTGTAAGTGTTGTTTAGCTAGGTACATGGCAACTTGTCTTGGAATTAAAATTTCACGCACACGGCTACTACCCATCATCTCGCTTGGTGCAACACTGTAGTAGCTACTAACAGTTTCTAGTACATCCTGAAAGGTTACAGCGCGCTTCGGTGGAGCGGTAAACCCAGTCATCGATTCTTGCTCACCTACGTCTTTATTAAGCTTTTGCATAATGCTCGCCACACTTTTAACGGTAGGCATTTGTTGCTCTAGTTCGTACTGGGCCATTACCTGCATTAAAATTCCTTCTAGCTCACGAATATTCTTGGTAGTATGCTCGGCAATATAGCCAAGAACATTAGGGTCGATAAATAATTCTAGCTCACGCGCCTTGTGCGTTAGAATAACAAGCTTTGTTTCATAGTCTGGTGAGCTTAAGTCTGCAATCATACCTTTCTCAAATCGGCTTACTAGTCGCGACTCTAGTTGTAAGTCACTTGGTTGACGGTCTGCAGAAATAATAATTTGCTTCTGTGCTTCGTATAACGTGTTAAAAGTATGGAAAAACTCTTCCTGGGTCCGCTCTTTATTAGTGA
>CAYSVN010000052.1:0-8396 GCA_964434585.1 uncultured Candidatus Peribacteria bacterium
CGGATGGCCGCTCACTCCTTTGGAAACCACACAACTCAAAATTCACAGTGCGAGAGTAGTGTATCTAATTCTATGGCAAACCATGTTTGTCCTTCGACTACGCTCAGGATAGCAAGTATTTAACGAAGTGTTGTGCAGTGGTGAGCGTAGCCGAACCATGCTCTGTGAGCGGAGAAGTCGATCACTTAACTACCCGAAACAAGGGCGTCCGATAAATAAAAGAGATAGGCTTTATAGACTTTGACGTAAGCAGATAGCACAACACGAGAGGTACTGAGCTTGTCGAAGTATTGTTTGCCATGATTTTTTTGGTTCGTTTTTGTCCCTCGACTCCACTCGGGATGACACGTTATTTTATAGAAGCGCTAAAAATAGACTGTCACAGTGAGCCTGCCGAACTGGACAAAAATGAACATTAATATCTATAGGAAAGAGTAAACTAAAGGTTGATCATTTATCTGTTTACGATAAAATCATGCAACGGCGCCATCGTCTAGTGGTTAGGACGCCAGGTTCTCATCCTGGTAACGGGGGTTCGATTCCCCCTGGCGCTACCAACTTATTTAAAAAAGGATAGTAATAATAATGGAATTATGTTACAATTAAATAGTAATTTATTCTTTCATTAAATATACCATGCCCCTTGAAGAAAATACCGATGATGAACCTAAAAACTCTGTAAAACTACCCTCGCATGAACAAATGCAGCAAATGGAAAGAGATTCTCATATGGCAAATTTTCGCACTGATTTAGATATCTTAAATGGTCAACTAGAAAATGTGTCCCTACAACAAATATCTGAAGCAAAGATGAAATTAAACTCGTTGTATGGCGAAGGAACTGATAATGATGATGTTATTGAAGATTGGATTTTAGGGCTAAGTAGTTTAGGGTTATTAAAAGAGGTCAACAACAGAGAGGATATGATTCAAAAACTGGCTAGTAAGCCAGACAACCTTATTGCTTTTAGCAAAATGGCAAATAGTGATTTTCCATCCGGTTTAGAAAAGCCTCTTCCTCAAGATTTTTGTACAGCCTTAAATAATGCAACTTGGCGAATGGCAATGGCTAAGCACCCAAGCGCTATTGAAAAATTTGAAGCAAAAAGCGCAGAACACGATAAAGCTCAAGCTCAATTAATCCGAAATTCACTTTAATTTAAAAATAGTTTAGAGATAAGCGTTACTAGTAAACTGTATTGCTTTAATACTCTCCCACCATCGCATAACCTCCTCAACTAACTGACTACGTATTTCTACATTTAAGGTGTTCGCCGTAAGCGTCTTTGGCGCTACCAATATTAAACAAATACAACATACAAAACCAATCCAATAAATATCGGATAAGCAAATACTGACTGAGGCTTTATGCAACTTAGTGGACTGTCTTTTAACTGGCCAGTTTTATAATACTGATACACATGGCCAATCTCTTGGATAATCGCGCCAGCGATTAGCAATGTAAGATTTTTTTGCCATACTCCATAACCTAACGTAATTAAACCAATTAAATGCAATATGCGGTTAATTTTACCATGATGACAGTGAATGAATTGGAGTAAAAGTTGTCTCATGAGTTAATGCTTATTATTAATATTTTTTATTATTCAACCATAATCCTTTTTCGTACAAACTATTAAGCTGCTTTTCTTTTAAGCCAAATGTGTAACCCAGCTTCATAATTTGGTTAAGCATCCATTGGTATAAAAACCCATTAGTAGTAAAACGAACTGGTGAAGTGGTTGATGTAAATGGAATGAGTACTGGCCGAGTATATGTTCGTAATTTTTTACTAAATGCAGTATCTTCAAAAATATCAATGGCTGGTATACCACCTACTTTATTAAATAAATCACGCCTTACAACAATGCAATGGTCTAAGTATGTAGTCCCCCAACCTTTTAAGCGCACGTAATTTGAATACCAAGAACTTAATGCATAAAAGAGTCCTGAATGGTTAAATTGATGTTTAAAGCCACCCCATTGCAAATCTGTTTGTTTTAATAAATATTGTAGAGACTGCTTGCTGACAACATTGCGCGGATGGTGTAATAATAACAGCTCTCCCATTGCTTGTTTTGCTCCGATATTAAGACGCTTAGCACGATTGGTGTTATTGCATTGAATAACTTTTGTATTCATATTTTTACAGACCTTTAATACTTCCTGTGAGCCATGTTCGTCTACCACAATAACTTCCACACCCTGTATCCCAGAGATTGAACGAAGTGATGACTTAACCGCCTGAACATCGCATTGGTTTTGATACGGAATAATGATAGATAGTTTTACCATAGAATGATGATAGCAAACTTAAGCAGGCTGGGTATACTATAACTATGTACTATTGCTACCTTGCCCGCTGCAACGATGGATCACTATATTGTGGCTATTGCAAAGATATTAACGAACGCGAAGATACACACAACGAAGGTGCTGGCGCTAAATATACTAGGGCTCGTTTGCCAATTAACATTGTTTACTTTGAAGTATTCCAAACCAGAAGCGCCGCTATGAAACGTGAGGCAGAAATTAAGAAATGGAAAAAAGAGAAGAAGGAGGAACTAATAAAGGTTGCAGATGTAGAAGGTGTTGCAAAGGCTTAAAAGGCCTAGAGTAACACTTTTTAAACCTCTGACACTTCTGCAACTTTTGGTTTTGTGTTATACTAATATGATGGAAAACAAACAAACACCAACGCCGGAAAATACAGCACCAAAATCAGAGTCTACAATTAAACTTATGTCGCTAGACCAAATTAAGCAGCATTCTGAACATAATGCAGAGCAATCGTCTGTGCCTGTGCCGACTGTAGCCGCTTCCCAAACACCAGCACCACAAACGCCTGTTGTTAACAAAGAAGACAAGAAGCCAATTGTTATTAAAAAACATGGTTTTTTTCACCAATTAAAGTTATTTACAAGCGGAGTTACAATGGGTGTTTTTTTATACTCAGGTTTTTCGAATGGTATTTTACCAACAAATAAAGCAGAGCTTACGTTATTTTTTTCTTCTCCAGAAATTGAACAACCTGCTGAGCAGTTAGAAGGAGAAGAAGCCCACGCTGCACCGGTAAAGGAACAAGGACTTCTTGATAAGATTATTGCTCGAACTAATAGATTTTTAACAGTGCTGCCAAATTCTCGTAATGCACAGCGCGAAGAAGACATTAATACTATTATCATGGCTGTTACGGAATTTGCTAAAACCAACCGTCGGTTCCCTGAACAAATAACAGCCATACCTCAAGAAATTTGCTCAGCTAGTACACAAGAGGAATGTCCAGGCCTTATTTTATTACAACCAGAGCTGCAATCATTACTACCGACCATGCCAGAGGACCCAAAAGCTCGTGGGTTCCAAACAAGGTACACTATTCATAGGTGCGATGACCAAATTGTTGTGGAAGCAGTAAATATGGAAGGTAGCAGAAAACTTAACTTTTAAGAGAAAAAATATATAAATATTAACATTCTAAAGGGCTATATAAGCTTTTTTTATTGTTTTATGGTACAATAATATGATTACCCTTTAATACCCATGGAATCAGCACAAACACCTACTCCTTCGCCGGCTGCACCAGTACAAAAATTTACTTTAATGACACCAGAGCAAATTAAACAGAAAGCGCAGACCCCTACACCAGCTCCGCAGGCTACTACTGTAAGCTCACCTATTAAAGCAGGACCTGGTGAGCCAGCAATTAAAAAACCAAGCAAGACTTATACACCCAGTTATAAACGTGAGGTTATTTATAAGCACTCTTTATTGGGTCGGTTATGCTTACTTATTATTGGCGGAGCTATTGGTATTGCTGGAAATAATTTACACCAACAAGGTTTACTACCAACTAATCTTACAGAGTTACAATCTTATTTTAAACAAACTGAAATAATAGAATCTGCCGAACCTACCAGTGAATCTCAGCATGCAGCTCCAACAATAGAAGGTGGTGTAGAAACAAAAGAATCTGGTGGGCTTATAGGGAATATTAAAAGTACGCTTATTACTTCTCTTCCTAAAACACGCAATGAAAAACGTAAGAGCGACCTACAGGCCATCTCTAGTGTCCTAACACAATATATGATTGAGCATGGAACATTACCAGACGGCATTACCACTGAACCACAAGAAATATGTTCTTCAGTAAGTGATGAAGAATGCGAAGGGCTTCTTATGCTGCATTCAGACCTAGCAATATATCTTAAAGCCATTCCACAAGATCCTCGAGCTAGTGGACATGGATCTCGTTATTTTGTTTCTAAGCAAGGAGGCGGTGTACTACTTAGCGCTCCAGATGCCGAGCTAGATGTTATTATTGAAGTAAATTAATAACAACCAATAAAAAAACCTCCGCCACGGCGGAAGCTTTTTTATAGTGTTAGTAGACCGGGTTAGCCAAGGATCTGTCGACAGGTTTCACACGTTGGTGAAAAGCTATGTCCACAACCTTCGCAGGCTACGGTTTCTACGTCTTGGTTAGGTACGCCCATCGCACGGGCCGCTACTTCAATACATTGTTTACAGTGGGCATCCACTGCATGCTCCTCGCCACAACCTTGGCAGTTAAATACAATGGCTTCGGCCTGATGTGTTTCTTTATAACCAGCACTATTGTTAGCATAGTAATCTTGAGGCGTAAGCGTTCCAGCTAAACAGCTTCCAGCTCCAGCTCCGACACCACCTGCTGTAGCCGTGGTAACTGATTTCATTTGAGAAGATTCATCTTTTGTTAGTGGTCCGTATGTAAGATTCTCGCTTACTCCAAACGTGGCAGAAGTAAATTCTTGCTCTTGCATACCGCTGGTTCCAAACCATGTTAGTCCAAATAATCCTGCTAATGCTACTAGTGGCCACCACCAACCTTCAACTGGGCTAGAGCCAGCGCTACTGTGCATTGCTACCGTTGTTCCTTTTGCAGTCTCTGGCGGTACCAGTGGTCCTTCTGACATCACATCATCGTTATCCGAACCATCATCACCTGGAGCCTCATGAGTATTAAGCCAAGGCCATAAAGATTTTGAGTCTTTTTCTTTTTCCTGTTCTTCTTGTCTTAATTGCTCTTCATGCTCTGCAGCTTCAACTGCTTGCTTCTCAAACGCTTCTTGGTAAGGATCTGTTTGCGCTGCACCAGCAAAAACTGACATTGGCACTATTAGTACCGCAGTTAACGCAAAGATGTTTGAGAATGTAGAAATTTTCATATATGTGTTTGTTAGCACTTAATATTATTGTAACATAAATTTGCTTATTATGCAAATATAGAGTTGCATATAATTAAAAAAAGATCTACATTAGAATCCTATGAAAAACTATGAACAAGAAATAAGTCTTCTTCAGGCTTCAGGCATGCTTGATAAAGCTTTATATAATGATAGAAAAAAGCCTGGTAAACTTATGCTTATCAATGGAGAAATTATTGCCCCCTATGTTCTTGATCAGTGCAAAGAAGGGCGGCTAAAAATTATACAAGCAGGACTTCCTATTGAGAATATTGATGAGACCGTAGACATTACGCCTGGATTTATTTTTGATGATACGCCAACGCCTACACAGGCTGCAGAACAAATTGCAGGAGCAAAAAAATACATTATGGCTTTTGATGACCAATGGATACATAATCTAGATTCGTTTTTAGATTTGTTTAACCATATTCTTACAAGCTTTGGAAAGGAAAATAGTCTGCATTTTTTATATCGCACCGATTGCAGGCATACTCTTGAGGCGCTTTTTCATTTAAACGAAGGTACAAAAATGATACCCAAGCTTACCCGTAGTAGATCTGTAGCTGTAGAAGGACGAAAAACTTACCACAATACTAGCACAAGACTAGCAATGGAATATAAAAACTCTGCACAAGCACGATCAAAAAGACATGTCACTTCACCAAAAGGAAAGGGGCAATTTTCGACAAGTGCTGGAGATTTAAAGGCATACGGTAAATTTCGAGAAGCTCGTATTGCTGAATATCAAGATAGAGATATGAATGGAGAGACTTTTGATATCTCTACCCTTTCTTTAGACCAGCCATTTTCAGCAGATGCTATTAATACACCTTATGAAAGACATCAAATCGATCATACTGTTGAAATGTTTAGCATCGAAAAAAAGACTAAGCCTAAACATTTAACTAAAAAGAAAAAACGTAAACGTTAATCTAAAAATTCACTAAGCAGTTTTAGCGCAGTGGTGGAAGAACCATAATCCATACGCATTGGGCCAATCATACCCATGGCGCCTTCTTTGTCCCCCACCTTGTATTTAACAACCATCAAGCTGCAATCGTGCACCTCTGGCAAAATACGCACCGAACGCTCGTCGGTTGATACTCCAGAGTCCTGTTCTCCACCAAGATAATAATGCACTCCATTTTGGAAGTGTAAGCCATCGAGTAGTCCCATAAGTTGGTCTTCTAGCAGGTGTGCAACATTACTACCCATTTGTGGGTTTTGTTGAAACTCTGGCTGGCTTAAAACGTTAGCCATTCCCTGGTAATAAACCCGACCATTGCCCGGATCTGTTAAAAAACTAATATTCGGTAGCAAATTTGCTAGCAGTGCAGTGGCGTCATACAAACGCTGGAAAGCATCTTCTTGGCCATGTTGCCGTTTTAGCTTTTCTAATTTTTGTTTTATAGCTTGCTCGTGGCTACTAGGCTGCATGCATTCTTTAATGTAAAACTGATACCCTTTAGCGGTTGGAATACGACCGGCTGAAGTATGTGGCTGGTGTAAATATCCTGCATCTTCTAGTACGCGCATTTCGTTACGGAGCGTAGCTCCCGAAACATTAAATAGCTCAATAAGTATTTTAGAAGAAATAGGCTCTGCCGTTTCTACAAATCGTTCTACAATGGTTGCCAAAATGTGTGCTTGTCGCGGTGTCATTATATTTATTATACCAGATTAGCAATGATAGAGCGAGAGTGACAACTGAACTATGAACCGTAAACTGCTGTAATATCATTTTCAAGCCCCCTCTGTTCAGGGGATTTTTTATGATCGGGTACTTCAAGACTGACAGGGCTTTCATCAGTATCGCCAAACATAAGTCGCAATATTCGGCTGTGGTTTCTTATGTCATCAACTAAGGTTGGACTATTAACTAAATCTTCTTTACTGTTTAAATCAGCAACTTCTTGGTCGGTTGGCTCTAGTGAGTCTACTTCGGGTGTCATAAATTAATGGGAATGATATATGTTTATTATAGCATAATTGGTAGCGTGGTGGCGAGAGCGCTAGTCAAAGACTGCAAGGGTTGCAAACGTGTCAAAGGTTTAAGAAGGGCTTTGTTTAATAAATATATTAAGCAAGAAACCTTTTACACCTCTGCAACATCTTTAACTTCTGTAATCTTTAATTTAGCTGCGCTAAATCAATCCACTGCTCTACCGTTAACGTCTGTGGGCGCAAGCTACTATCGATCCCTACTTTTGCCATCCGCTGCATCCCCTCATCAAGTGCACCAATGGTATTACTTAATTTTTTACGACGTTGTGCAAAGGCTATTTTAGTTAACTTAAATACTTTTTCTATAATAGTTGGTGATGCTAAAGGTGTACTGTAACAATCTACGTGTATCACGGCAGAGTCGACCTTAGGCGGTGGAATAAAGCATGCTGGCAATACCTTGGTGACGTATCGAGCCTTACCAAATAAACCAACAATAATACTGAGCATTGAACGATCTTTTTCTGAACAAATTTTTTGTGCAACCTCATGTTGAATCAAAAGCGTTAAACTTGTTGGCAAGGTATCTGACTCTAAAAATACATGTCTAAATAATGGTGAGGTAATATGGTACGGAATATTAGCTACCATTTTATACGGGATGCTTGGCATGGCTACCTCTAAAGCATTACGGCGTAGCACTTCTAAATTCTGTAAATTCACACCTTGGCTATGCAGATACATTGGTAGCAGCTTTACCATGCGTTCATCGACATCGACTGCTGTTACCTCTGCGCCTGCTAGTAGTAACTGCTCTGTCAACACCCCAACACCAGGGCCAATTTCTATTACTTTTTCATTAGGCTTTATATTGGCAGCCTCCATAATTTTTTCTAGAATCTCATCATTAATCAAAAAATTCTGCCCTAAGCTATGGTTAAAGCGTAGTTTTTGATCTTCACAAAATTGGACGATTGGGTGATTCATGAATGTACTGTACCTATAAAAGATTAATATGAAACACTCAATATATTGACAAAAATTTATATAAGTATATTATAATATTAATTCCTATGTGTATGCACAGGTGCAGCGCAAGCTGAACGCTGAAGTAACTACAGCAGCCAGGTTACAACGTTCTTTTTAGGAGTTCTCATGAGTGCAGAAACAATTCTCGAAATGAAAGATGGGGCTAACAAGTTTGATATTATGCTTTCACTGTTTGAC
>CAYSVN010000053.1:0-8388 GCA_964434585.1 uncultured Candidatus Peribacteria bacterium
CACGTTGAGTATGAAAGTGACACTCGTCACTACGCCCACGTTGACTGTCCAGGTCACGCGGATTACGTTAAAAACATGATTACTGGTGCCGCTCAGATGGACGGAGCTATTCTTGTAGTTTCTGCTGCTGACGGACCAATGCCACAAACTCGTGAGCACATTCTACTTGCACGTCAAGTTGGTGTACCTTACATTGTGGTATTCCTTAACAAGTGCGACATGGTTAGTGATCCTGACATGTTAGAACTTGTTGAAGAAGAAGTTAAAGAACTTCTTTCAAAATATGACTTCCCAGGGGATGATACTCCTATTATTCGCGGTTCTGCTCTTAAAGCTGTTGAAGGTGACGCAGATTACGTAGCTAAAGTTCAAGAACTTGTTACTGCCCTTGATACCTTTATTCCAGATCCAGTACGTGAAACTGACAAGCCTTTCCTTATGCCAGTTGAAGACGTGTTCTCTATTAAAGGACGTGGTACTGTTGCTACAGGACGTATCGACCAAGGTACTATTAACGTTAATGATGAAGTTGAACTTGTTGGTATTAAAGAAACACGTTCGGTTGTTGTTACTGGTGTAGAAATGTTCCACAAACTACTAGATAGTGGTATGGCTGGTGATAACGTTGGTCTACTACTACGTGGTATTGAGCGTGAAGAAATTGAACGTGGACAAGTATTGGCCGCTAAAGGTTCAATTACTCCACATACTAAGTTCGAAGCTGAAGTATACGTTCTTACTAAAGATGAAGGTGGACGTCACACTCCTTTCTTCAAAGGTTACAAACCTCAGTTCTACATCCGTACTACTGACGTAACTGGTTCAGTTGAACTACCAGACGGTGTTGAAATGGTTATGCCTGGTGATAACATTAAATTCGTTGTTACTCTAGGTTCTGCTATTGCACTTGATGAAGGTACTCGCTTTGCTATTCGTGAAGGTGGACGTACTGTTGGTGCTGGTGTTATTACTAAAATTGTTGAATAAAACTTTACATTGGGAGGGTGTCAGTTATACTGATGCCCTCTTCAATACTTTTACTCCTGATCTTTCCCTCCATTGCTATGCCTAAAGAAGAAACAACTAAAAAAACTACATCTAAAGCTGCTCCTGCAAAAGAAGCAACAAAAAAGGCTAGCGCTAAAAAAACAACTAAAACTGAAACTGTAGAACAAGCTGCTCCATCTATTCGCATTAAACTTAGTGCGTTTGATCACGTTGTGCTTGATGAAGCTTCAGAAAAAATTATTGATACTGCTGTTCGTAGTGGTGCTGTTGTTCAAGGACCAATTCCTCTGCCAACAAAAATTAAAAAATTTACAGTTAACCGTTCGACATTCGTGTATAAAACAGCGCGTGATCAATTTGAAATGCGTACACACCGTCGCCTTATTGACCTTAAAGAAACAACCTTTAAAACGGTTGAAAGTTTACAAAATTTGGCTTTACCAAGCGGTGTAGACATTGAGATTAAAATGGGTTAAATTATTGACTTTATATTTTTTTTATGTCATATTGTTATAAATATGAGTAAAAAACTTACATTAGAGCCAAGTGACTACCCCAAGAAGCTTAAGCCTTTATTTGAAGCTGTGTTAGATAGATCAGATGCTGTATTAGCAGTTACGCGTGAATTAAGCCTTAAAAAGGCTTTTAGAATGCACAAGTTTCCACACCATGTATTGTCTCAACTTAAAGTTGTGGGAGGTAATCCAAACCCAGTGCTTATTCATGATTTACTAGACGAAGAACTTTCACCTAGAGATAAAACATTATTATCTTTTTTTCAAAATATAAGAGAGGAATTATCTTTACTTCTTGATCTTGATGAATTTTCAGATGAAGTATTTACATCTAGGCAAACAGTAAGACTGCAAGACAATAGAACTATTTTTGAAAAAATTAGAGGCGTTCCTGAGCCAGAAAGTGAAGTTATTACCAGTGTAAAAACAGAAGTTAAAGAGATGGTGAGAGATGTTATACTGCGTTCATTTTTACTTTCACAGGAAAAAAGAGTCGATATTTGTCATGAGTATGAAACAAGAATGCTTAAAAAACGTGAGGATATACCAAGAGATCTAGCTTTATTAATTGACCTAAGAAAACAAATGCTGGTGTAGGTTTTTACTTAGTAAAATTTAATAGAATAGATAATGCTTTTATACCCTGGTAACCGTAATAGCTTTATTCTTCTCTTTCTTCGCTTTTGCGGTGTTTATCGACCATTTTTTTACCGATGATACCAGATATAGCACTACCAATAATAAAACCGGCTACGACCTTTTTAAGACGTTTGGTACGCTTTGTTTTTTGTTGTTCTTGGAACTCTTCCCATTGATCTTCTTTAGACTTAAAAGGCCACATAGTAAGTGTAGTATAGCATAAGTTACTCCTTAGGAATAAGATTTAACACCATAATTTCTGGAGGTACCCAAAACCGCATGCGCAAAAAAGTTTCACCTAAACCTCTGGTAATAGCTAATGTTGTTTTGTTTGACCATTGAAACACACCTTGGTCATATTGTTTACCTAGGTTTGTAGGCAATCCTGATATTGGACCAAGCCAAGGTAGGGCAATTTGTCCACCATGGGTATGGCCCGCTACTACTAAGTCTACATTATTAATCGCTGGATGACGTACTACGGAAGGGTTATGGCTTAGTAGAATTGTTGGTGTACCGTCTGGTATATTTTGTAAAGCGCTATTAACATTTCCATTTGCCACCCATAAATCATCGATTCCTGCTAACGCAAAAGCTTGGTTATTAATGTTTAATATCACTTCTTCTTGCCGTAATATTTTAACTCCGTATTGCTCTAACATGTTAAGTAGTGATTCTAGCTGTCCTTTATACGTTTGTCCTACTTGGTTTGGCTTAAATTCAAAGTCATGATTACCCATGATGCCAAATACACCATGCTTTGTTTTTAAGTTTTTTAACGGTTCTAGTAGTGTTGCATTATATTGAAGGCCATCAATATAATCGCCTGCGATCATGACAATGTCGGCATCCTGCTTATTAATTTCTGTTACTACTCTTTCTAAATGACCAGACTTCTGAAACCCTCCTAAATGCGTATCGGCAATTAAGATTGTTTTTAAGGGTTGTAGTGTTGGGAATGGTATATCGAATTTTGTTACTGTTACCCTATGTGGTTCTATAAACGTGGCGTAGACGATACAACCAGATATCAGCAATAAGCATATTGCTACAACATATAGGGGCCATTTAATAATTTTAACCTTTGTTTTTATTGCCAGTACAAAAAATGCTATGAAGAACACTACGGGTAGCACCATAATTGTTAGCACAAATACATCAGGCCAAAATGCTACTGGATTTAAAAACATGAGATTACAGTGTAGCGTACTATTACTTTTCTAAGGAGTATTTATTGCTCTTTTCTACAATCATAGTATTTTTTATTAATTTTTCTATAATTGCTTGTAGCCACTCTTCGTGCTGAGGGTTCCAGTCGCTACAAACTGCTTCTCCTAATTGTTCTAATGTTCTACCATTATCAAATTCCCTTAGTTGCTGAACTACGCGTCCACGAATAATTCTGTTAGGAACAAATGTTCCATCTATATCTCTACCGGGTTCACTGCTTATCTTTTTTTTAATTGCCCCACGCTTACTCGGAGGAATATTTTTAGACAACCACATAGTGCCGCTTTTACAAATGCTCTGCTTTGCTAATGGGCATTGTTCTGTTTTTGGATTACGTTTTGTTTGAATGGCTGAGCCATAATCCATTAAAGCAGCATGCCAATTTTTGGCATCATGTTTAGGGTTTTCATCATTTATAATTGCTTTTTGTATAATTTTTTTGATCAAAGGTAATAACTCCTTATCTTTATGTAAATATGTACCATCTTGTTTCTCTGGACCATAAAATGCCCTGTGTATTACTCGTCTAATATTAGTATCAATACATGGCGTTGCCTTATTAAATGCAAAATTACAAATAGCTGCTGCTGTATATGGGCCAATACCGTTAATGCTTAGTAGTTCTTCATATTCCGATGGAAATATTCCATGAAAGCGTGTGATAATGTCTTGCGCTCCATCACGCAATCTTAGCGCTCGACTATTGTAACCCATGCCCTCCCAGGCTTTAATTATTTCACTATTGGAAGCTTTTGCTAATGTTTTTAGATCAGGAAATTTTTGTATAAATATTTTATACATTACAATCACTCTACTTACTTGGGTTTGCTGTAGCATTACCTCTGAAATCCATATTAAGTACGCTCTTTGGTTATTATCATCTATTGTTAAATCACGCCAAGGAAGTACACGCTTATGTTGTTTGTACCATTGCCATAATGTATCGCAAAAAGCTGATATTCTTTCGTCTTGTTTCATGCTTTGATTGTAATTTAGGAATGACCAATGATGCAATGACCAATGTTTATTTTTTAGCTTATTATTAGTCATTATAAATTGAATATTGGTCATTTGTTAAGTCTACAATTTAAGCCTTTTTTCTGCTACTCTAGCTACTCATGAAAATGCTCTGGTATATCTTTTGGCGAGACATTGGAAATAAGCGACGGTATGTTGCCCCAATGGTATTTGTGATTGTTTTACTTTCGTTTACATGGACAGGAGAGTCGCTTTTTGCCCGTTGGGCTGTTGATAAAGCCGTGGCTGCCGGTGGTGATACAGATACGCTTATTAGCATTATTGTAATGTGGCTTGGTATATTTGTATTTATTAGCATACTTCGGGCCATACAAACCTGGTTTCGTTGGGAAATGGCACGGACACTGGTTGTTAATGCTCGTGAATCCTATTATCAACATTTGCTTTCGTTAGACATTAATTTTTTTACCTCCAGAAAAACTGGTGAGCTTTCTAAGCGTATAGATAATGCGTCAGAAGCTGCGCATGAATTATTGTTTCACAGCATGCTTGATATTACAGCACAATTGTTACAAACTTTTATCTATATTGTTATAAGCTTTACAGTTAGTGTGAAAATGACACTTGTTATTTTATGTGCATTGCCATTTTTTACCTTACTTGCTTTTGTGTACGCTGCGTTTGTTGGCCAGCATGTTAAAAAAGTTCATGTGTTTTGGCTTAGTTCTATGGCAAGAGCGTCCGATGTTATTATGAATATCTTTACAGTTAAATCTTCTGCACAAGAGTCTGCTGAGCTGCAAAGAATGAAAAATATTCACAAAGAAGCAGAGGATTCATTGTTAAAAATTTCTACAAGATGGGCCATATTAGAAGGATTAGGTATTTTCTTTTTAATGCGCATTATCCTAGCAGCTTCTGGTTTATGGTTTTATTCTAAAGGTGAACTAACCCTTGGAAGCTATCTTTTCTTTTTATTTGCGGTCTATAGAATTTTAGCTCCGTTTGAAATGCTTAGTAAGCAAATGCCTACTTGGACAGAAAAAATGAGTAAGGTACAATTAGGGGAAGATTTGTTTAAGGAGTCTATTGCCATTGCTAATCAAAAAAATGCTAAAACACTACCTAGTTTAAAAGGTCTTATTGATGTTAGTAGTATTTCATTTTCTTATGAGCAAAGAACGACACTTGATAATATTTCGTTTACGATTAACCCTGGGGAGCATGTTGCATTAGTAGGCCATAGTGGGGCTGGTAAAACAACTATAGCTATGTTGCTTAATCGTTTTTATGATGTCTCTGCTGGTACTATTACTATTGATGAGTACAGTCTACAAGACTTAGATGTGCATTGGTGGCGTAAGCAAATTGGCTTTGTGCAACAAGAAAATATTATGTTTAACGATACTGTTAAAGAAAATATTCGATACACTCGGCCTGATGCCAGTGATAAAGAAGTGATAGAAGCTGCCAAACGTGCATCAGCTGATGAGTTTATTACAGATTTGCCAGAGGGTTACGATAGCTTGATTGGCGAACGAGGTATTAAGCTTTCTGGTGGTCAACGCCAACGAGTGGCGATTGCTCGAGCTATTTTAAAAGATCCTAGTATTGTTATTTTAGATGAGGCAACTTCTGCACTTGATAGTGTTACAGAGCGCCAAGTACAAAAAGGGATTGCGGAACTTATGGCCGGCAAAACTTCGCTGGTTATTGCTCACAGACTTTCTACTGTAGAATCTGTTGATAAAATTGTTGTACTGGATGAAGGCAAGCTTATTGCCTTTGGTACACATAAAGCCTTAATGAAAGACTGTGACACCTACCGTGAAATGGTAGAGTTGCAGCAATATGGACTACTAGCAGAGTAAGATTTAGATATTAGGATTTAGAGATTAGGGATTAGAGTTCTAAGTGGTGAACCCTAATCCCTACTATCTAGTCCCTAAACTCTTTTTAAAATATGAAGAACTTCCACTTGTTTCATAAATACGTTACCATACTTCTATATGAAAAAAATCAATATTGTTTGCACACTGGGACCAGCGACTAATACTTATCCTGTTATTAAAGATATGATTTCTGCAGGTATGAATGTTGCCCGTATTAATATGTCGCATGGCACGCATGAAGAAAAAAAAGAAGTTATTGCCCTTGTGCGTAAAGCATCGGATGAACTTAAAACTCCGGTAGCTATTATGATAGATACTAAAGGTCCAGAGGTTCGTTGTTATCATCCTGAGACTTTAACTCTAACAGCTGGAGAGCAGTTTAAATTTGTTGCAACAGAAGCTAGAGCAGGGGAGCAAGAGAGCCAAATGAGCTACCCTGGCTGGTTTAGTGATGTTGCCGCTGGAGACGAAATACTTATTGAGGGTGGTGTTATGCGCCTTTCGTTAGATTCTTTAACGCCTAAAGAAGCTGTCTGTACTGTACTTTATGGCGGTGAGATGAAAAATGGACGCCACGTAAATGTGCGTGGTAAAACTGCTACCTTGCCATCTATTACCGAGAAAGACTGGATAGACCTTCAGTTTGGAATTGATCAAAATGCTGACTTTTTTGCTCTTTCACTTATTAATGATGCAGATACCTTGCACCAGGTTCGTGATTTTCTTAAAACAAATAATGGGCACCAAGAGTTAATTTCTAAAATTGAATCTGCACGCTCTATTGTTAACTTGGAAGAAATTATAGAAGCAAGCGATGGTATTATGGTTGCCAGAGGTGACTTAGGGGCTGAAATGCCATTAGAAGATGTGCCAGCCTTACAACAACAAATGATTGACCTAGCTGACCAACACATGAAGCGAGTTATTGTTGCAACACAAATGTTAGAATCGATGATGGAAAACCCTATTCCAAGTAGGGCAGAGGTAGCAGATATTGCCCATGCTGTAGAACAAGGTGTCGATGCTCTTATGCTTAGTGGAGAAACTGCTATTGGCAAGTACCCAGTAGAGACTATTGCTATGATGAGCTCTATTGCCGAGCGGTACGCAGCTACCAACTTACATATTGATTTTGAGCTAGTCCCAAGAGACGCTTTAGCCCTAGCCGCTGTAGAAATGGCAGATACCATTACTGCTGACGCTCTTATTGTATTTTCTCGTTCGGGTCGTAGTGCTAATGCTGTGGCTCATCTTGATCCACATACCCCAATTCATGCATTTACCTTTACGCCAGAAACTATGCGTAAAATGGTGCTTATGCGTAGCGTTACTCCACACTCTATTGCGTCTTCGGATAACTATCAAACAACCATCGATGCTGCAATTGAGCATTTGCTTACCCATAAGCATATTCAAAAACCCTATAAGGTCGTTGTAACATCATCATTACTTGGAAATAATGAGAATGATATGACGATCCAGATTAGAGAAGAAAACTAAAGAGGTAAAAACAGAACATACCTTAAGAGCTGTATGGCTTTTTTTTGCTTATACTTTTATTTTTTTAGGTTTTGTGATACAATAATTAGATAGACACAAATATTAACACACATACAACATATGACTTTAGACGCGTGCATAGCACAGGCAATTTCTTCCGAGTTCGATATTATTGACGCCCTTCCAGAGGTGCAAACTTTGCCTCTACATGAGGTAGAAGGTTATGTGCAGGAATATGTTTTAACAATGCATGAAACGCTTCGTAGTGTTATAGAAGCAGAAGGGGAGCAGTTTATTACCAGCCAAGATGCAGCTGGACTTTGTACCATTTGCCAAGAAGCTGGTATTTCTGTACCGCCAACAATGCTTATTAATGTTTGTAGAGCTATTATTGAACATTATATTATAGAGGCGCAATGCATGCTTCAAACACCAGATGGGCAAACGGTATGGTGGCTTAAAATGAATATTGATTCGGCTGGCGTGTTAACAGAAATGGCTGCATAACTTGTTACCATAAAAGATAACATGGAGTACTTGAATACTTTGTGTTTGTTACCTATACTCTCCATCGATGGTGCTGTAGCCAAGTGGTAAGGCATCGGTCTGCAAAACCTTCATCGCGG
>CAYSVN010000054.1:0-773 GCA_964434585.1 uncultured Candidatus Peribacteria bacterium
GGGGCAACTCTTAATTTCGCCATGTTTAAAGCTAAAATTGTAGATGAAATATATATGACCCTTTGCCCATATCTACTTGGCGGTAACCAATCCCCAACAATAGTTGATGGAGACGGCTTTGCTCCAGAAGAAATGGTAAAACTAAAACTAGTCTCGTGTGAACAAACAGAAGAAAGTGAGATTTTTTTAAGGTATTCTGTACACCAATAAAACAAACGAGGTAGGAACATTCTAGCTCTATGGCTTATTGTTGCTACGAGATATGTGTAGTGCTATAACAATGATAGGAATGAGCTTTAAGCCAATTAAGAAATAAAGGGCATAAACAATACTTGAATCAATAGCATAGCCAAGCATTGGTGTGATGATTGCAAGAATGGCCACACTACTAAAGCTAATAACAGACAGAGTGGTTGCCTTTAAGTGTTGAGGTGTTAGTTTGATAATAAAGCTACTGCGCACGTTTCTTATGACATTTTCAGAGAAATAAAAAACGCACAGCGATAATACTATTAAAATATTATTCCCTGTAAATAATAACGCAAAAGCAGATAGCTGAAGGCTTCCCCCTATTAAAAACGCAGATTTTGGCCCTAGTGCAGATTCGATTGCATGAGCTTTCCAGGACCCCAAGATTGAAAATAATTTTGCAAACATATAAATAATACCAAATGATCCTAGTGCATATCCAACGTTATCAAGTGATGCCTGAAACACCAATGTTCCACGTTCAGAAAGAAAAGCATTTAATACAACTACCCCCAGTAATAATG
>CAYSVN010000054.1:783-8175 GCA_964434585.1 uncultured Candidatus Peribacteria bacterium
AAAATTAAATGATTGAACATCTACTTGGTGTTCAGATAAGGCTAATGATCTTGTCTTTAGTAAAAAAAATATACTGATTATTAAGCTGATAACCGCAAAGATAAATCCATAATAAATAGAAAACAAAAATGTACATACGCTAACAATGGCCATACCCAATATTGTTCCTGCTTCATCTGCAATAGAAAAATGTCCTAAAATTCTAGTTAGCTGCCCCCTGTCTCTATCTCCAGTAATGTCGTCAAGATATCCCTCTTCTGTGCCAGACATTAATGCTAGGCTTATTTTTTGCAGCAGCTCTACACACAAAAACATGATAAATGTGCGAGCAAATAACAAGCTTGTAAAACTGGCTATCATTAACACTAGGCCTAGTAATAATGTTTTTTTTCTAGAGTATGTATCTGCAAGATATGAGCTGGGGATTTCAGCTATTGTCATTGCTATCAAGCCAATTGCCTGAATGCTACCAATTTCGGTAAATGATAATCCTTGAGAGTGCTGCCAGATAATAAATGTAGGAATAACAACGCCTAAGGCAGCATGCTGAAAGAAAATTGATGCCAGAAAATTTAATACATTCTTATTATTCATGGAGACAATAGTACTTACTATGATATATTTTATCTACCATTATAAATATATTTATAAAATATAATTATATTAAGTCAATTTGGTACTCCGGACTGGATTCGAACCAGTGACCTTCACCTTAGAAGGGTGCTGCTCTATCCAACTGAGCTACCGGAGCATATAAATAATCGATGTAAAAAGTGTAACAGTGTCTCCGAAGTAGGTCACGGCGAAGCTCGAAGAGCGAAGACGGACTACCGGAGCACATAAAAGTGGTGATACTATACATCATACCATTGTACTACAAAAACAAACTTTTTAGAATAGTTAAGCTGTATAAGTTTTATCCATTATTAATCTACTCCATATATAAGAATGGATTCTTTTTAATACCACCTTGGTGAACCTCGAAGTGTAAGTGGATACCAGTACGCCCATATACACGACCCGTATTACCCATGTCTGCAATGTGTTGGCCTCGGCCAACATAGTCCCCTTCTTTAACGTGGAAGGCTTTGTTGTGGGCGTAAAGCGTTAGTAGTCCTCCACCATGGTCAATTTCTATAACATTTCCATATCCACCATTCCAACCAAAGTCCGCCCGGGTTACTGTGCCCTCTTTGGCAGCATGAATCGGTCCACCACCACTACGGGCAAGGTCTAGAGCGTAGTGCCCTGCGCGATACCCTTGGGTAAGTTGGCAACCAGGACATGGAAATTCTAAGTAGCCAGCAGTAGGTTTAATAGGCGGCCTAGCTGGTGCGGCTGCAACCGGCGCAGGAGCAGGTGGCGCGGTTGGCTGAGAAACTACTGGCTTAGGAGTGGTAGTATTTGGTTTAGCTGCAATAATTTCTGGTTCAGGCAATGGTGCGCCCCCAGGAATTAAAATAAAGTCATCAGTTCTAATGAGACTTTCAGCAATGTCGTTAGAGCTTGCAATTAAGCTGCTGTTAATTTCGTACTCATTTGCTATGCCAAGCAATGTTTCATTGGCTTGTACTTTATGGAGCACTCCGTCAGCTCTTGGTACGCGTAAGCTATCTCCAGGGTTAAGAGTATGGTTAATGTCGATACCATTTGCCCATAGTAATGTTTGTAATTCTAAATCATACTTAGTAGCAAGTCGCTGTAGGTTATCTCCTGGTTGAATGGTAATAATACTACCGTATTGCGTAGGGCGTGGTCGTTGGGAAATAATTGGCGATGTCTTCATTAAAAACCCTTCCTCTGCTAATTGAAATCGCTGCGAAACTAGTGGAATTTCGTCTACCTGGGAAGACGCTGGAATATACGGTGGTAGCAACGAGCCAATAATAAACACCACAATAGTTGCCAAAAGCACATTACGAGATAGCCGATGGCGGAGGCGTGTATACGGATCGATAGGACTATATTATAGAGGAGATAAAAACCTAGTAAATAGGTCTAGGGTGTAATGTGTCTTAATCTAATTCATCAAGATTAATAGTACCTGTTCTCCAGTTTGTGGCGTCAATATTACCTACTATAATTTTACATTCATGATTCTTATCAATTCTATTAAGCTCTTTTGTAAGGCCAATACGCTTGCAAACATCTTGCCAGCGCATAATGCTACCACGCTGTGTAGGGTCAGTCATTTCTGTTAATTGTTCAAACCGTTTACCGGTAATAGTAATAGTATTATCTGCCTGCACCACTTGGTAACTCTTCATATCGTCAACACGGGCTAAGTGTGGCTGTAAAATAACTTGCTCATCGGAATCTTGTTTAGCAATTATTTCTTCTGTTTTTTCTATAAAAGGAATTAGTTTCTTTTTAAAATCTTCAATGCCCTCATGTGTCGCAGAAGATATGCCCATCAGTAAATCAAGGCCGGCTTCTTTAAGATTTTTATAAACCTGAGCCCTGTCAGCTTCTGGAATGAGGTCAATTTTACTAAGAATAATCAGTTCTTTTTTTGCATTTAGTAGTGGGGAGTAAGATTCCAATTCATGGCGAATAGTTTTGTAATCATTAATAATGGTTGAAACATCATATTCAATCGTTTCAGGATCCAAGGTAATACGGCTAGCATCTAACAAGTGAACAATGCTTCCGCAGCGTTCAATGTGTTTTAGAAATGTATCACCAAGGCCTTTGCCTTTATGGGCTCCTTCTATTAAGCCAGGCACATCGCACACTACATACTCAGTATCATCTGCTTTAACTACGCCTAGGTTTGGTACCAACGTTGTAAATGGGTATGCCCCAATAGCTGGTTTGGCGTTAGAAATAACAGAAATTAATGTCGATTTACCAGCGCTTGGTAAACCCACTAGTGATACATTTGCCACTAGTTTTAATTCTAGTTTTAAAGTGTGTGTGTCGCCAGCTGCACCTTTTTCTGCAAAGTCTGGCTTTTGCCGTGTAGAGCTTTTAAAGTGCCAGTTACCAAAACCGCCTTTACCACCCTTAGCTAGCAAAAATTCTTGGCCATCTTCTAGTAGGTCACATAGTAGGTCTCCAGTTTCTACATCAATAACTTGTGTGCCAGGAGCTGTGGTTAACATTAAGTCCTCCCCTTGGGCGCCATGCATATTCTTACCCATACCTGGGCCACCATTTTCTGCCTTAAAGTCTTTTGAGCTACGGTAAGCACTAAGCGTATCTGCATTAACTTCAACCTTTAAAATAACATTTCCGCCATTACCACCATCGCCCCCATCGGGCCCGCCTTTAGGAATATATTTTTCCCGCCGAAAACTCTTACAGCCATCGCCTCCCCTTCCGCCTTGCACGTTAATGGTTACTTCATCTAAAAACATAATGACACTATAAAGATGTCTTGGTTAAGAGTCGACTGTTAATTGTGGTATTTATAAAGTTGAAATAAATACATGTGAAAAAATATGCCTATCGTCTAAAATACGATGTCTAACAGTGCTATTGTATTGTTCTAGTTCTGCAATATTAAAATTAGTAGGAATTTTAAATACAACAGTATGACATTTCTCTTGTTCTAAGGCATTTTCTATTAAAATATTGCCATCTACTGCAAAATCTCTAAGTCTAAATTGTTCTTTTTTATAATAATCTGGACCTCCCCATGGAGGATCAAAGTATGCAACGTCAAATTCATGGTCATCGATTGCATCTAAAGCACAACTTTCTTCAAATGTAATTCTAGGAGCTACTTTATAAATCTCTGCATTCTGTTGAGTTGCCTTTAGTCGATCTTCATTTGTATCGCACGCGATGACAAGGTGTCCAGCTTTAGCAAGTGCAATAGAATCTCCGCCTACACCACAAAAAGCATCTAACACTCTTAATGTTGAACCTGTTTCTATAGCATTTTGAGCGGCAATTTTTTCAGGAGATATAGAGTATAAACTTTCTCTATCAATAATAACTCCTTCATTAAATAATGAAAATAATTGATGGCGTTTATCCCAATATTTTTGAACACCTTCTCCAAAAGGACATTCATCAACGTTTACATAATCTGATCCTTTAATGAGTCCTTTTTCCATCATATCAATTAGTAGTAAAAATAAGAAATTATAATATCTATTATCATTAAATATGCAAGTTGTTTCCGGTGCATATAAATAACTCTTGACGAATTAAAATTAGCACTCTACACTAGAGACTGCTAATATGATAATTCCTAAATTAGCTACCTGTATTTATTTAACAAATCTAAATTATGTCTAAAATTATTGGAATCGACTTAGGAACCACAAACTCTGCCATGGCAGTAGTAGAAGGTGGTGAGCCAACTATTATTTCTAACAGCGAGGGTAACCGTACCACTCCTTCTATTGTCGGCTTTAAAGACGGTGATGTACTTGTGGGTGTGACCGCTAAACGCCAAGCTGTTACCAATCCAGAAAATACAATTTATAGTGCTAAACGTTTTATTGGCCGCCGTTATAAGGAGGCTAAAAAAGATGCAGACGATATGGCCTACAATGTAAAAAGCGGTAAAGGCGACCGTGCCGTTATTGAAGTAAACGGTAAAGATATGCTGCCACAAGAGGTATCTGCCAAGGTGCTGCAAAAACTTAAAAAAGATGCTGAGGCATTCCTTGGTAGTACAGTAAGTAAGGCAGTAGTTACTGTTCCTGCTTATTTTGATGACAGCCAACGCCAAGCAACTAAAGAAGCTGGTACAATTGCTGGGCTAGAAATTGTCCGCGTTATTAACGAACCAACTGCAGCTGCGCTAGCGTATGGGCTCGATAAAGGCGAAGAGCAAAAAATTGCCGTTTACGACCTTGGTGGTGGAACCTTTGACGTTAGTATTCTAGAGTTAGACGACGGTGTGTTCGAAGTACTGTCTACTAGTGGAGACACTCAGCTTGGTGGTGACGACTTCGACCAACACATTATCGACTGGATGGTAAAAGAGTTTAAAGATAGCGATGGCGTAGACCTTAGTAAGGATACTATTGCATTACAACGCCTTAAAGAAGCAGCCGAAAAAGCAAAAATTGAATTAAGTTCAGCTGGTGAAACAGAAGTAAATCTACCATTTATTACGGCAGATGCTAGCGGGCCAAAACACTTAGTGCTTAAAATCACTAAGGCAAAGCTAGAATCATTAGTGGGCGACCTTATTAAAAAAACCATGAAACCATGTGAGCAAGCACTTAAAGATGCCGGGCTTAAAAAAAGCGATATTGACGAAGTGGTAATGGTAGGAGGAATGACCCGTATGCCATCAGTAGTAGCACAAGTAAAATAAGCATTTTGTAAAGATCCTCACCAAGGGGTAAATCCGGACGAGGTAGTAGCAATTGGTGCTGCAATTCAAGGTGGTGTTATGGCTGGTGATATCGATAAAGACATTGTGCTTGTAGACGTTACTCCTTTAACTCTTGGTATTGAAACCATGGGCCAAGTGGCAACTCCATTAATTGAACGTAATACAAAAATTCCTACTAAAAAAAGCCAAGTGTTTAGTACTGCAGCCGATAATCAACCATCGGTAGATGTGCACGTAGTACAAGGTGAGCGCCAAATGGCTGCTGACAACAAATCTCTTGGACGCTTTATTTTAGATGGAATTGCCCCAGCACCACGTGGTGTACCACAAATTGAAGTAACGTTTGATATTGATACTAACGGTATTTTACACGTATCAGCAGAGGATAAAGGTACTGGTAAAAAACAACACATTACTATTCAAGGCTCTACCGGTTTAAGTGACGAAGAGGTAGAGCAAATGAAACAAGACGCCGAAGAACACGCAGAAGAAGATGCTAAAAAGAAAGAATTAGTAGAAGCACGTAACAATGCAGACGCTATGGTGTTTAACCTCGAAAAACAAATGCGTGAGCACGATGCCAAAATTAGCGATGACCTTAAAAAATCGGTTAATACTAAAATCGCTGACTTAAAAGAGCTGCTTGCTAAAGAAGACGCAACCGCTGAAGAGCTTAATAAAGCCAGTGAAGAACTAGGTACCGAAGCGCAAGAAATTGGTAAGATTATCTACGAAGAAGCCGCTAAAGAAGCCGAAACAGAAGGTGACGACAAAAAAGATGATAACGTTGTTGATGGCGAAGTGGTTGAAAATGATGATAAGGGTGAGAAGAAGGATGATGATAAAAAGGATTAGGTCAATAAAGCCAAAAAAACATGTCATGGTGACCCGTCTCCGTTAGCTAATGCTAACTGCTTCGCGGTCACCATTTTATAGAAGGGCCCGACGCAGCGAAGCGGAGACGGCCCGAACTAAAAACCGTGTCACCCTGAGTTTGCCGAAGGGTCGCGGTTTTTTATTAACCATTGAAACGGCCCAGACTTCGCCGTTTACGCTGACTATCTTAATATTAACATTGTTAAAAATTTAAAATGAGGAGGCTTCGTCGCGGCCTTTAGATCCATTAAAAATGACGTAAAGACCGCGTCGTAGCTATCGGGTTTAATGATAATTGTAAAATAATAGACTTTAACAGTAAATATTAAAGCAAAGATCGGGTCGTTTAAATAATATGATATATTATAGACATGAACCCCAAAGAACTCGCAAAAGCTTTACGAAACATTGGCCCAGTGGTAGCAACGCAATTAGTTAACGTTGGCATTGATACACCGGCCAAGCTTAAAAAAATGGGTGCTATAAAAGCTTACCAAACAATTGTAGACTCTGGCCAGCAGTGTGGTTGTTATAACGCAGCTTATTTGTATGCATTAGAGGGTGCTATTAACAATTGCGACTGGCGAGATCTTCCCGAAAAGCGCAAACAGGAATTTAAAAACTATACGGAAAAAATGAGAGAAGGCTCTTTTTGATCTTATAAGCCCTCTGCCTTTAGGGCGTATTTTTCTCCATCACCTGTAATAACTCTAAAAAGCCCATTTTTAGTTTTGTAAAAAATATTGCTAATACCTACACCATTTGTCCTTTTTTCAATAAAGTCTCCATTTTCAATTCTAGAGATTTCATCGGGGCTGGTAATATAGCCTGGGTGATGTGATGATCTTTTAGTCATACTTCTATTATATAGATAGGTAGAGTAAAGTTCAATACTACTAGTAGATATTTAGCCTTGAGGTTACTGCAAAGCCTGCGTACAATACCTCAACTGAACATAGAATTGTCAGACCTGTCCGCCGTGGCGGAGTGGTCGAAAATAATCCAAGTTCATTAAAACGGAGACCTGCCTGCCGGCAGGCGGGGTTGCCAGAGTAGCCTGCAGTCGAAGCTAAAAAGTGGAGGCTGTAAAGGAAATTCTAAAACCTTCTAAGGTATAAACACGGAGAGTTGCCAGAGTGGCCGAATGGGATACACTGCTAATGTATTGACCGGGTAACCGGTCCAAGGGTTCGAATCCCTTACTCTCCGCCATC
>CAYSVN010000055.1:0-6775 GCA_964434585.1 uncultured Candidatus Peribacteria bacterium
CGGTTACGTTGCACCGTTTCAATAAGGTTAAAAATCTTCAACATACCGTCACGTGTTTTAGCGCTACATGGTAAAATAGGTACAAATTGGCAAAATGGTAAGTAGCCTCTAATTTCCTTTTCACGGAATTCTCTGGTCTCTTTATCAATTAAATCAATTTTGTTTAATACAATAACAAGCCCTTTTCCCTCTTCTATAGCTAAGGCTGCAATCCGTTTATCTTGGCGAGAAATTGTCTCAGTGCTATCAAGTACTAGTACGGCAATGTCAGACTCTTCTACCGCACGAATACTACGGAAATAGGCGAAGGTTTCTATGCCTTTATCCGTTGTCTTGCGCCTTTTAATACCTGCTGTATCAATAAAAACATATTCAGTATCATGATATTTTACATGGGCATCAATACTATCGCGAGTAGTGCCCGCAATGTCAGAAACAAGCAATGGTGATGTACTTCGCTGTTGTTCGTTCATCAATCCATTAATAAAAGAGCTTTTACCAGCATTAGGCTTACCGATAACTGCAATTTTAGGCGTGCCAATAGATGCATGGTGTAATGCCTCAGTATGTTCCTCGTCAGCATTATCTTCAGAGCTGTCATCCTGAACAGAGTCGAAGGATGGTTTTTCAATAAAGTTTAAATCTCTTAATTGGTTAATAATAGTATCTTCTAAAAGTTCCACTCCTAAATTATGGGTAGCAGAAACAGGTAGGATAGTATTTGTAAGTCCAAGACTATGGAATTGGGGTAATATTAACTCTGTACCATCAACATCATCACATTTAGTAATAGCCATAACAATCGGTACATGGCTACGTTTATGCTTACGAAGTAGATCAATAATTTCATGATCAGCTGCTGTTAAATCCTCCTTACTATTAAAGGTAAGAACAATAACATCTGCGTACTCAAGAGCAAGTAATGACTGCTGATGAACGTCATCCTCAAAGTCTTTATCATCAGTTCCACCACCCATACCACCAGTATCAACAAGTAAATATTCAATAGGTGCCTCTGTCATTTTATGGGCAATATGATCCCGTGTTGTACCAGCTACAGAGCTTTCAATTGCCTTTCTACGGCCAATCATCCGGTTAAAAAGAGTGCTTTTACCAGTATTAGGTCGGCCGACAATTGCAACAGTTGGAAGAGACATGAGCGGGTAGTGTAGGGTAGTTGTAAGGTAAGTGCTAGTGAAGATTAGTAAATAGTAAGTGGTAAGTAGCGTGTAGTGCAAATTATAAAATCAATGTCAGCTATCTACACTAATCACTACAACCTATTTACTACCCACTAAAACAGAAAAAAACTACTCCATTGTGCAAATTTCAACTACACTACATTTATGTTTTTACTAACCCCTGCCCTTATCCGTCGGCTAGAAGCACGTTTCCCAAACGAGCAAGACCGAATTGCATTTATTAGTAGTGCCATCGAAAACGCACTTGATGACCAAGATGAAGCCTTGCCATTAGGAACTGTAGAAACCTCTCACGTCGGTGGGACGATACATTTATACAGTGATGGTGGTGCTAGGGGCAATCCTGGACCATCTGGCATTGGCGTAGTGTTAAAGGACCCATTAAACGATATAATACTGGGAGACTACAAAGAAGCAATTGGCCATGCCACCAATAACGAGGCTGAATACAAAGCGCTTATGAAAGGTCTAGAATTAGCTAAGCAATATTGCCCAAATGAACTTATTTGCCATCTAGATAGCGAACTTATTGTCAAACAACTAAGCGGAGCCTACCGCGTAAAAACACCAACTCTAAAGCCATTGTTCGAGCAAGTTCAGCAATTAGTAGCCGGCTACAGTAATGTTTCATTTGTTCACATCCCTCGTGCAAGAAACTGGGAGGCAGATGCACTTGTAAACCAAGCATTAGACGCTTTAATGTAATTGTATTCCAGACAACACCCTCCCCTTGCCCCAATCGCAAGAATCTGTGATACTAAAAAGGTGAAAAAATGGGTCATAATCACCGGTCTTTTATTCCTGCCTTTTTCGACAAATGCAGCACCAGATACTATTACGTATCAGTATAAACATTTACGCTATACTGTTTCACCAGAAAATGAAGCTGGCTGGCGTGTGTTAGAAGAAGCTTGGTATGACGAAAACGAAACCATTGTAACACTACCGCAAGAATTTAGAGTGGATGGAGATAATATGCCAGAGTTGCCAGCCACTTGGGTACAAGCCAAGCGGTATCGTTGGGACAAAGAAGCTATTATAAAAACACTACAAGAAAAAATTATTGATGATTTTAACCGTGAAGCTGTTGATGTAACCATTAGCCGCTCTGGTGGCATTATTAATTTTAGTACAGATGGAATGCTTGGTAGACACACAGATATTAATGTTTTGTACGACTTAACCCTAAGCGCCATTAACCAGAATATTGATTGGATATTTATGCCTGTAACAGAAACACAGCCAGTAGTAACTGTAGAAGATGAAGAGTTAAAATCACTTGGAATTAAAGAAATTGTAACCGTAGGTGAAAGTGATTTTGCTGGATCTCCCGCTAACCGTAAACATAATATTGCTACTGGCCTGGCTAAATTTAACGGACACCTTATTAAACCCGGAGAAACCTTTAGTTTTAACACAGTGCTTGGGCCTGTAAATGGTGCTGCTGGCTACAAAAAAGAACTTGTTATTAAAGGCGAACGCACCGAACCAGACTATGGTGGGGGGCTTTGCCAAATTTCTACCACTGCTTACCGCGGGGCATGGGGTCACGGCTTCCCTATTGTAGACAGGCGAAACCATAGCTACAGCGTAAGTTATTATGAACCGGTAGGAACCGATGCCACTATTTGGATAGGCAGCCAAGATGTTCGTTTTGAAAACGACACCCCGACTGCGCTACTAATGCAGACACAATACACCGAAGACGGCAAAGCTTATTACGTATACTATGGAACAAAAGACACACGAACAACCGACCTTATTGGACCATTTGTATGGGCGAAATCTGGACCACTAGCAGCAAAAACAATTTACAGCTCTGCACTACCGGTTGGAGCCAGTAGAACAGTAAGCCACCCTGTTAGTGGGCTAAAGGCAGCTTGGTTTAGAATTATTAATAAAAAAGACGGCACAGAAATTGTCGAACCTTATTATTCTACCTACACTCCAAGGGGAACTATTATTGAGCGCGGTGGAGGAAATCCAAATACTACTCCAGAAGAGCCAGAAGTTGACCATACCGTTATGCCTGACTGGCTTTAAAAAAGGGCTAGATGTTTAAATGTCATGAGGTTTAGAGGAGTTTTCTTTGACCTCTAAACCCTTAACTTTTCGTAAACATTAAAACAATAATCATATTCATGTCGTTCATCTTTAGAGCATTGCTCTGTAGAAATAAGTTTCCATTTGCTTAAATCAACTTCTGGAAAAAATACATCTCCCTCTACTTCACAGTCTATATTGGTAATATAAAGCTTATCAATCACGTCCTCTTCTAAGGCAGACCTATAAACACCTTCTCCTCCAATAATAAATATTTCTTCAGGTGACTCTTGTTTTGCTGCAACAAAACCTTCAGTAAAACTGGAGCAAATTTCGCTTTCACACTTATAATCCTGATTACGCGTTAATACAATGTTCGTACGACCAGGCAAAGGCTTACCTATTCTATCAACAATGGATTCATACGTTTTACGGCCCATAATAACTGGGCAACCCATTGTTACTTTCTTAAAATTTTTAAGATCATTTGGTAAATACCATGGTAAATCTCCATCAAGGCCAATAACACGATTTCTACCCATGCCAACAATAAGTGAGATTGTAGTATTCATTATACGGCAATGGGAGCTTTAATAGGTTTATGCGATTGGTAATTCACCACTTCAATATCCTCAAATGTAAAATCATCAATGTCGGTAATATTTGGGTTCAATTTTACCTGGCAAAGCTCCATTGGTTCTCGGCTTAATTGTTTCTCTACTTGCTCTAAATGGTTTTTGTAAATATGAACATCACCAAAGGTGTGAACAAACTCCCCAGGCTCAAGTCCAGTTACTTGTGCAATCATCATTAGCAACAAGCTATACGATGCGATATTAAATGGCACGCCCAAGAATATATCCGCACTACGTTGGTATAATTGACAGCTAAGCTTGCCATCTACCACAATAAACTGAAACAGAGTGTGACATGGTGGCGGTGCGTGATGATGATTATGAATAAGTTCTTGAATTTCACCAACATTCCAGCCAGAGATTAAAATACGGCGCGAAGTTGGGTCGTTTTTAATCATGTTAATAACGTTCTTAATTTGGTCAATTTCTTTACCATCTTTTGTTTCCCAGCGGCGCCATTGCTTACCATAAATTGGTCCAAGCTCACCCCATTTAGCAGCAAATTCGTCGTCTTCTTTTATCTGTTCTACATACCAATCTAGCTTCTCTTGCCAGGACTCACTATAACGTTCTAGCTTATCTGCTAGACCATTTTCTTCTAAATAAATTTGGTATGACCACTCGTTCCAAATTCTTACATTATTGCGTACTAAGTATTTAATATTTGTTTCCCCGCTTAAAAACCAAATAAGCTCATGAATAATCGCACGCATGTACACTTTTTTAGTGGTTAGTAATGGAAAACCCTTTGATAGATCAAAGCGCATTTGGCGTCCAAATGTAGAAATAGTCCCCGTACCCGTACGGTCTTCTTTATGGGTACCATTATCTAATATGTCCTGCATTAAATCTAAGTATTGTTTCATACTTGCAGCATATCAAATTTAAACCTTAACCTCTAGTCAACATCTAATTGTTGTAAATAACGGCTTAAAATCTTTTTAACATTACGCTGCGCCCCCAAGGCAACACTAGCTTTTGTCGCTAAAGATGTTTCTAATGTTTCATCAACATGGGCAGCACCAACATCAGACAAGGCTTGATGATACTCAAATAAAGAATTAACAAAAGAAGCATACGCAGTTTCTATTGTGTCAATCTCTAAAAGAGAAATAGGGAATTTCTCGATTTTATCTTTCCGAAATCTTCTTGGAGTTTTAACTTCTCTGGTAAGGTCAAATACATTAGTTACTAAATCAACATCATCAGATAAACGAGAAATCATAAACATCTTACCCACTTCATATCTAGTATGATCTTGATAACGCTTTCGGCGAACTTGGTTCATTGTATCTACGGCCGTAGATAAATTAATCCGGGTTACCGCACTTTGGCGTTCTGTTTCATCTGGAGGCAAAAGAACATCAACAATGCGCTTGTCACCATCTACAGTTGTTCGGATTGGCATTGTTTTAACCATGCCAATCGCTTTAACACCAAAGCCATCAACCTCATAATTTTTAAAATGTTTTGTTTTATCCATAGGCCATAAAATACTACTTTACATTACTTTCGTCAAGTGTATAATCAAGTCTTACCCACTACAATCTATAAGTAATGAATACATTACAACTTGAAACCAATTATCGAGAGCTCAGCGAGTCTCAAAATCTTGAATCCATCATTCATGAAAAAGTAACAGACGAAGGTATTCAAACGGTATCAGAACTACGCGACCATGTAACTGGTCGTTTTTTTGAATCATTTAACAATAACAATGGTGCTCTCTCTGAAGCATTACCAAATGATGAACATGAAAAATTAAGAACTTGGCAATCATACCTCGATAATTACCAAGGGTCTGATCTCATAGAAGATCTTTCGCAGCATCATGCAGCTGGACTTGTAGAAAAAGCAACTAACACGAAGAAAATCGATAATGATGCCTTTGAATTAGATGCAGCAATAAATCAAAGAGCATACCGCTTAAGAGTGGATGCGCATGAAAAAGTTCACCTAAAACAAGCTAAAGACTATAACCTTGGAGGCGTTACCTATTACCAAGGCAATCAACGATATCACATTGCTCTAATCGATTTAATTGAAGGACATGCAATTATTATGTCAAACCAACCAGATGAAGACCTAGTACCTGAGTATGTTGGACATAAGCTACATACATTGCACTTTTTAAGAGCTGCAAACATTAATATGGCTGAGTTTAACCGCATCATGAAATCTGGAGACCTTTTAACAGCACAAGAACATATAACGCAAGAACATGTGGCAAAGCAAAGAATACAGGGTATTCAAAGTGATACCGGTGATCAAATAAAAGGCTAATCTACCATTACACCTCCGCCCACTACTTCATCTCCACGGTAAAGCACAAGCGATTGACCTTCTGCCTGTAAAGGCTGTGGCTCTTTAAAGTAAAACTCGCCTTTGTTATCTTTAAAGGTTAGCTCCCCTTCTATTTTTCTACCAAGGGAATGTAGGCGACATGTAAAAGGTGTGCGAATATTATCTGGCTTCCAACTAACAAAGTGAACATCGTTAAGCTTAACACTGTTAATAGACTGCTGCCCTTTAGGCATAACCATCAATCTATTGCCTGGAACATCTTTTTTAACAACCTCTAATGGAATCGTTAGTCCTCCTACACCAATTCGCCTCTGCCCTATAGTATAAAGCGGTAAGCCTTTATGCTCCCCTACTACCGTACCATCATCTGCTCGTACAATTTCACCCGGTTGCATAACATCGTTTAAATATCTCTTTAAAAACTCTGTTGGTTTTTTTTCTGGAAAAAAGCATAAATCTTGGCTTTCACGATAGCTGACATCGTCGTACATTACGCCAAATTGTTGTGCTAATGCAAACACTTGTTGTTTTTGTAAGCCACCCAGTGGAAATAACACACGTTTAAGCTGGTCTTGCCCGAGTCCATATAGG
>CAYSVN010000055.1:6785-8126 GCA_964434585.1 uncultured Candidatus Peribacteria bacterium
CTGAGCTTCATTTTCACCAGTATGCTCAGTAGCAACTCGGGCGTAATGGCCAGTAGCAAGCATATCACAACCAAACTCTTCTACTAATTCCAGCAAGCGTCCAAATTTAATAGTACGATTACAATTAATGCATGGGTTAGGTGTTTTACCATCTGCATAACCTTGTAAAAAAGGATCCACCACATTGGTTTTAAATTCTTGTTCTAAGTCGTACACATGGAAAGGTATCCCTAAATCTTTAGCCACCTGCGCACTACGGGCAGCTGTTTGGGCATTGCAGCATTTACTAGGTAATACTTGTGCTAACGGAGATGCTAATGGGTCTGTCCAAAGCGTAAAGCGCACACCAACAAGCTCGTGGCCTTGCTGGTGCAACAAGTGTGCCATTACAGAGCTATCGATTCCGCCGCTGAGTGCAACTAATATTTTCATGAGAGGATAGTATATGGGTAACTATTGTGAAATCAAGTATCATCTACAAATAATGTGATATGATTGCACTCATGAATAACATATTCCTATTACAACTACTAGCATCGTTCATTGTTGGCGGAGCATTAATTACGTTTGTTTCATTATTGGCAGAAAAAGCGCCAAAAAAATGGTCAGGAATTATTATGACATTTCCAACCACTGCTGCAATCGCCTTCTTTTTTATGGGGGGGGTAACCATTTCGCCAGCAGAAGCTGCAGCAATTGCTCCTTCTGTATTAATACCATTAGGACTATCTATGCTATTTGCCGTATGTTACCCATATGCTGCTATGTTGATAGAACGCCAAATCCGCTCAAAAAAACTACAAGTTGTTATGACGTTACTACTAATAATACTGCCATGGTTTGGGTTTTCATTAATTGTTGTTCTCAACAAATTTAATAATCTACCAATTAATCTAACAATATCTCTGCTAATTATTGGGTTGTCATTCTTTATTACACGTTTTAGTAAATACGAGCGATCTGTGCCACTGCAGTACACCTTACAACAAAAAGTGTGGCGAGCAATTATTGTCGGCTTTGTTATTATGTTGGTTGTATTATTTAGTAAGCTTTTAAATCCATTTTGGGGAGGAATGCTAACTATGTTCCCTGCTGCATTTTGCTCAATGCTAACTATCTTCCAATGGAAGTATAGCGCAAAAGAATTATTCCCTATTGTGTATAAAATACCACTTGGAGCATTTTCTATGATGGCCTTTGTGCTGGGTATAATGTATAGCTTCCCTAAGCATGGAGCTATAGTAGGACTTATTGTTGCTTACCTATGCAGCCTAGCAACAACATTGTTACTACTTAAAGTACAAAAGTAAGACAAAATACTCTACACTGCCTGCATGGATA
>CAYSVN010000056.1:0-8068 GCA_964434585.1 uncultured Candidatus Peribacteria bacterium
GCAGCAGCACCATTGGTAAGTAAGTACGTATTAGGAAATTCTGTAATAACTAAATCTAACGAACCGTTATTATCAATGTCCCCACTACCAATAAAGCCTGCATCAATACAACTAATTAGATCTTCAGCGTTAAAGGTGCCATCTCCATTACCAGTCGCTACGTAAACATCATTAGTACCACCTCCTCCATCTCCATAAAAGAGAATATCTGTATGACCATCAGCATCAAAGTCTCCAAGTGGCTCGGGTTCATAAAGTGATCGATTTGCAAGTACCGTAGTACCAGTATTAAAGCCAGTACCAGCATTATTAGTAAGCAAAGTAATATCGCCACCACATGTTGCAAGTAAGTCTGCAAAGCCATCCTCGTTAACATCATTTACATAAATGTCCTCTTGTCCAATACAACCTTCAATAGCAATATTGCTCCAGTCTGTACCCAGTCCATTGTTGTTAATATGGTAGCGTAAGCCACCAGAGAAATCCCTAGTAAGAAGGTCATAGTCTCCGTCTACATCAATATCAGCAATATCAAAGTTCATCAAAGTGCCAAATCCTCCAGCTGTATAAATAGTATCGTAAGGAGTATCGTTAATATTTCCTGCGCCATCATTAATGTAGATATTAAGACTAGTGCCAAGGCTAATAATAACATCTAAGTAGCCATCAACGTTAATATCCGCAGTTGCAATGTCTTCAGCAAAATCATCCGTTGGGAACGTGTCAAACGCAGTAAATACTCCACCAGAATTTGTATAAACACGGCTAAAACCAGGAGAGCTAGTTATAATATCTATATCACCATCATTATCCATATCAGCCGTATGAAGAATCTGGTTATTGACAGGAAGAGTCGTTGAACCAGTAAGTGTACCAGCGCCATCACCAAAGTAGATATGTCGCGCTTGTGCAAGATCTAAGTTGCCATCGTTATTCAAATCTACTAAGTGTGGCCTAGAGGCAGTGTCACTATGAATCAATGTTTGATTACCAAATTGAGCAGTACCGGTTTCGGTTTCAGTTGTAAACTGCCATGCGTAAGCACCTGTCCAAGCTGTTCCACCACTAGCAGTAGAGCCAGAAAGTGTGGCCTGTACTAACTCACCAACTTTAAAATTAGTAGCAGGGTTAAGTACAAGGGTTTGGTTAGCACCTGAAAGAGTATAAGCAGCAGTGTCGCTAATAAAACCATTAGCATCATATGCATGCGCTCTAAAGGTGCTAGCATCTGCCAGTGTCATCATCTGGTCGAATGTTGCGGTAATATTAGTAGCAATAGCACCAGTGTGACTTTCTTCATTTGGATCTACATCTAGTAAAGTAGGTGGTGCAGCACCGTCACATTGTGCAGCAGCACCATTGGTAAGTAAGTACGTATTAGAAGAGTCTACAATAACTAGGTCTAACGATAGGTTATTGTCGACGTCACCACTAGCAATATGATTTGCACCAGCGCAACTAATAAGCTCTTCAGGGTTAAAACCATTACCATTACCAGTAGCTATATATGCATCTTTTGAACCACCTCCTAAGCTGTTATAAAAGAGAACGTCAGTGTGGCCGTCAGCATTAAAGTCGCCGAGTGGCTCTGGTGCATAAAGGAACCTATCAGTAAATAATGGAGTGCCAGCATTAAAGCCAAACCCAGCATTATTTGTAAAGAGCGTAACATCGCTAGAGCATGATGTAAGAACATCAGCATAGCCATCTTCATTGATATCAGCTGTTACTATAACAGAGCCAACAAAAGGACATGTGCCAAACGAGTTTGCCGTCCAGTCTGTTCCAAGGCCATTATTATTTGTATAATATTCTCCCCCATTCGCACTAAGAACAATGTCAAAATCACCATCATTATCAAGGTCTGCAAGGTCAAAGAAGGCTGGACTAAGGCCTGATAAAATAGTGATTGGAGTATCATACGGAGTATTATGGACATTACCAGTACCATCATTATCATAAATAATAATTTCATCAAAATTAGCAATAATAATGTCTAAATAACCATCGAAGTTAAAGTCAGCAGTCTTAATTTGACCTAAGCTAATGCTAGTTGGGAATGTATCAAACGTTGTGAATGTAGCGCCAGAGTTAAAGTAAATTCTACCATCAGCAATAAGATCTATATCACCATCGTTATCCATGTCGGCAACATTACGAACAATAGAGTTATTTGGCAAAATTAACGAGCCTGTAAGGCCGCCTACACCATCACCAAAGTAAATGTTATCACCCTGTGCAAGGTCTAAATTACCATCATTATTTAAATCTACCAAATATGGCTCAGCACTATTAGAGTCAATAAATGTTTGATTACCAAATTTTGCAGAACCGGCTTGGGTTGCTGTAGTAAATTGCCAAGCATAAGCACCTGACATAGCTAGATTCTCCGTACTAGTAACTCCACTTAGGCTAGCTTGCACTAATTCACCTGCTTTAAAGCTGGTTACTGGCGGATCAAACACAAGAGTCTGATTACCATTATCTAAACTATACGAACCACTGTTGCCTAAGAAGCCATACGCATCATACGCGTGTATTCTAAAACCTGTAGCTGTAGCTACGTTCATAGCTTGGTCAAACGTTGCTGTAACATTGGTACTAATGGCACCAGTGTGGCTTTCTTCATGAGGGAATACCTCTGTAAGCACAGGTGGTGTCGCTCCTGCACACTGCGTCGTTGCACCATTTAAGTAAATTGAAGTATGTGCAGCGTCATAGAATACAAGATCTAATGCCTCATCATTATCAAAATCACCGTGAAGTACGCTTTGTGAAGTTCCAACACAGCCAATAATTTCTGGCGGACCAAAGTTACCAGCACCATCATTAGTCGAAACATAATGGCTACCACCTTGGTAGACAATTAAATCAAGTGAATCATCAGCATTATAGTCACCAAGGACTTCTAAACGGGTAGAAGAACTGTTAGAGAGGAAATACCCAGAAAGTTTTACAACGGGGGCATCAAATGTGCCATCACCATTACCACTGTAAAGTTGAATGTCACCATCACAACCCACAATAATATCAGCAATATCATCTCCATCAACATCCCCTACGTTATAGTTAGTAGTGTTAGTAGCACAAACATCATTTAAGATAGCTGTATTCCAGGTTGCACCTGTGCCAGTATTTTCTAAAAGATAAATTGCGCCTGTGGCAGTTACTGTTCCCTCTTGAGTATTTGCAACAATATCCATGTCGCCATCAAGGTCAAAATCCACAAATGTATTACCACGATTACCAGCGTGGCTTTCTGGTAGTGTAATAGTGGTCTGAGGGTCAATACCTCCTGCGCCATCACCCATATATATTTCAATTACATCACTAGGCCCTGTTCCTCCTTCAGAAACAAGTAAGTCTAAATAGCCATCTACATTTAAATCCGCAAAATCAATAGAATAAAAATCAAAAGCAAAAGAGCTACCATAAAATTGTGAACTACCTGCAGTAAAGACGCCAGAGCCATTATTGTTATACACGGCAATATTATAATCAAAACCAGAAGTTACCCTTACAATAGCATCTAAGTCGCCATCGTTATCCATATCTACTAGGTCTCGCACATTAACATTAGGCAGTGGGGTCTGTGCTACAAAGGTACCATCACCATTACCAAGGTAAACTGTATCTTCAATAAATAAGTCAAGATTACCATCATGGTCAAGGTCTCCTTCAATAACTTTATCTCCCTCTGAGGCAACCAGTGAACCAGTACCAAATTTTGCCGTACCATTTTGTGCTTCTGTAATAAATTCCCAAGCATATGCACCAGACATAGTGCCACCAGGGCTAGAAGCACCACTTAAAGTAGCTATAACAGTTTCTCCCGCAAAAAAGCTTTCTGCGGTGTCAAACCGTAGTGTTTGGTTAGCATTTTCTAAGGTATACGTACCACTAGCGCTTAAAGACCCCTGGTTACTAAAGCCATGAACCTTAAATGTAGTAGCATCAGCAGGATTCATCGCAGTGTTAAATGTTGCTTCAATATGTGTTGCAAGTGTCCCAGTATGGGTGTGTTCAATAGGGAACACGTCTAGCAGTACAGGAATGCTAACACTAGCACACTGAGCTGCCGCTCCATTTGGGTGGAAAATAACACCACTATTTTCATAAAAAATAATATCAATTGCTCCATCGTTCGTAAAGTCACCGTGAATCATATTATAACCAACTTCAAAACATGTAATAGGTTCAGGCGCATCAAATGTTCCATCACCATTACCAGTAGATACATAACCATTAGCACTGGTATCGCGTAAAATCATATCTAAATGACCATCTCCATTGTAGTCTGCAACTTGTTCAGTTGGTTTAGAGAATGTGGTGTTAAAAATATACCCAGTGTGAACTGGTAACGCAGTGCTGTACGTAAAGTCGCCATCGCTTTCGTAGCGCACAATATCACCATTACAAGATACTAAAAGATCCGTAAGTCCATCTTCATTAAAGTCTCCAAGGTCTAATTGGTCTAAACTTTCTGTGCAAGCGTCATTAAGTTCATGCTCAAACCAATTACTACCATCACCATTGGTATTTTCTAAAAAGTAAATAGATTGAGTATTTGGCGGAGCTCCTGAAGACCCTTCTCCGTAAGAAATAATATCCATGTCACCATCAAGGTCAATATCGTCTAAACTTATTGTTGGCCCACCAGCTTGAGTGGTAGAAAGCACAATTTCTGTACGACTAGCAGTAAAACCACCTGCACCATCATTATAATAAATATAGATATAAGGGGAAGGTGCAGCTTGTATAGTAACAACCATATCTATATATCCATCTAAGTTAATATCAGCAAACTCTCCAGTTTTAATAGAAGTAACAGGATTAGCACCTAAAGCTTGAGGGCTAACCACCGAGCCAGAAAAATTACCATTTCCATCATTTTCTTGAACAACTAAATAATTTTCAGTAGCAAAAGATTCAGAGCCAATTACGTCAATATCACCATCATTATCCCAGTCAATAAGGCCACGAATCCTTGCGGTGCCACTTAAGGTGCCAGACGCAGTAAAGCCTCCAGTTCCATCACCTAAGTAAACGGTATCATCAGCAATAATATCTAAATTATTATCGCCATTAAGGTCTGCCTCTTTAACAAAGGCTGCACCCGAAGCAATGGTAGTACCAGTACCAAAAGTAGCATTACCGCTAGGGGCTTCTGCTATAAATTGCCAAGCGTATGCGCCACTCATTGTGCCTCCAGCAGTTGCTGTTGCACCACTTAAAACCGTATAGATTTTTTCACCAGGGAAAAAGTCTTCAGCCGGGGTAAACGTTTGTGTAGCTGTTCCATTACCACTGTACGTTCCGTTAGAGCTCAAAAATCCACCATTTTGGAGCCCCCAAGTTGCAAACGTTACATCGGTTGCAAGCGTCATATCAACATCAAACGTTGCTGAAAGGCTAGTATTAACTGCTCCAGTATGCGACTCATTTTCTGGATAAACGTCTGTAAGAACGGGCCCACTAGCGCCAACAGTTCCACATTGTGAATCTGCACCATTAAGCAATGAATACGTAGTAGAGCTGTTTGATATTACAATATCTAATGAACCATTATTATCGAAATCAGCAAGAATGCTATTATTTGGGTTACTAATACAAGAAACAAGCTGTGGAGCACCAAAGGTACCATCTCCATTACCTGCAACTGTATATAAATTAGAGCCATCATAAGCTAGTACATCTGCATTTTCATCATTCGTAAAGTCACCGACAATATCGGTTGCTACTAACCTATATCCAGTTCCAAAAGGTGTAGTGTACGTAGAGTAACCTGTGCCCGTATTAGCATATAAACGTGGCTCAGCAGCTCCAGAAGATCCACAGTCTACCAAGAAATCCACTAATCCATCATTCGTAAAGTCAGCAACGTGTAAGCCGTCACCACTTGGGGTAGAACATGTATCAAATTCATCTCTCGTCCAAATGGCACCAGCTCCTTCGTTATAAGCTACTACAAAATCATATTCTGTTGGGAATCCTGTTTCTGTTATAAGTAAGTCCAAGTCACCATCTAGGTCTACATCAGCAATAAATGATTGGTTACCAAATGTAGAATTTGTAACTGCAACTTCATCAATAAATGTACCTGTACCATCATTAAATCTCATTCTCCAGGCACCTTCTTGGTATAGTAAGTCTAGGTCTCCATCAGCATCGGCATCAAAGAAATGTAAGGAATCGTAAACAGCATTACCATTAGCGTGTGTAAAGTTTGTATGTGCAGTAAATGACCCCGTGCCATCGTTACGGTATGTTGTGTTAATAACCAAGGGAGGGAACGGCTGAAGATGCCTTGTAACAATATCAACATCACCATCATTATCAACGTCAGCAACTCCATAAGCATCTTCTGGCAGTAAATCACCAGTGCTAAATGTACCATCACCATTACCAAGGTAAATTTGGTCTTGAATAATAACATCCATATTACCATCAGCATCAAAGTCGGCTTTTAACTTAGCAACTAAGCGTTGATTAGCAATGGTTTCAATATTACCTAATAAACCATTACCCGCAGTTGCATTTTGTGTAAATTGCCAGCTGTAAGCACCGCTAAGCGTAGTGGCATCTAATGCTGTTACACCCGTTAAGGTAACTTGGACTCTTTCACCAGTAATAAAATCATAATCAGGATCAAACTCAAGTGTTTGGTTAGCGTTACTACGTGCGTATGTACCCGAACCACTTAAATGCCCCACTTGTAAGCCGTGTACAGTAAATGTACTTGCTGTTGGTATATTCATCGCTTTATCAAAGGTGGCAGAAATTGGATTATCAATAACATCACCCGTAAAGCTATTTGCTGTTGGATACAAAGCTGTTAAAACTGGGTTAGAACCTCCTCCACCAGCAAGAGCTGTAAAATTCCAAGTAGTAGTATCCAAAATTCCAGCAAAGCTATTGCCAGCTATATCATCAACAGCAGTTGCAGCAATTTGTACATAGTATCCAGATCCTGAAGTTAAGTTAGTAGTTGGATCAATAGTAATTTCGTCTCCACTAACAGAAAGTTGTGTAGAGGTAGTAACATCAAACACTTCAAACGGAGTATTATCACTATTAAAAATAGTAATATTCCCAGCATTTAAAGCAATGGCTTCATCAAATTCTACAATAAGGTTAGCGCCAATCGAAACACTGGTGGCATCATCAAGCGGTGTAAAGGTATCAACCGTAGGAGATGTAGTATCTGGACCGCTCGCAGTGTAATACACAGTAATAGTTACGTAATCAATACGTGCTTCTGGACTACTTCCGCCTCCACCTGGGCCACCACCAAAGCCTCCACCACTGCTATCTTCTACCTTAATACGAACACCAAAGTCAGCATCTTGAATATCAGCCAACGTAAATGTTGTACCCCACATATTAGTTGGTCCTCCATAGGTAGCAATAGTTTCAGTAGCAGGCCACGCTGTAGCAGTATCTTGGCTAGTACCAGCTGGAGAACCAGAGGCATCTAATAATATAATAGTTTTATCATTAATATCACCAGTAGCATTGCCATCATATCTTGCTACAACAGCCTCAATACCATCAATAGTAGAACCAGCTGGAATCGCAGAAAAGTCAAAGTCTGTTAAGTCTAAATCTTCCGTCTCGGTTACAGGGCCACCAAAAGTAGCAGTTGTATCAACATTGTTGTCAGTAAACACGTTATTAGGGTTGCTCCAGGCTACTGTGCCAGGGTTACCATTATTACTTGCTGCAGCCTGTGGGGCACTCGTATCTTGTGCATCATTCGCAATCATCCAAATTCTATCTTCAATAAATAGACTACCTTCGTCTTGCATTGGTCCTATTGTATAGAACTCTGGACTAATATTTGGTGCATCGTATTCGTAATACAGTTCAATTTGTGAACCTGACTGTGCATTAACTCGCCATCCAAGCGTTGTGGTATCTCCACTAGGTGTTGTGTCTAAATCTGCCTGTGGTTCACTAGTAGTAATTTGGAAAGAAGCTGGAACTTGGTCGTATAAAATACCATTAAAGTCCTCATGGAAATCTACGGTAACCGTCATAGGTGCCGGTGCAAATGGCCAAAGACGAG
>CAYSVN010000057.1:0-8022 GCA_964434585.1 uncultured Candidatus Peribacteria bacterium
GTTTGCTTTAGTCTCGTTTGATTCTTGGGTTCAGGCAGCAATACTACTTGTTATTATTACAGGTATTCAGCTATTTATTGGTAATGTGTTAGAGCCAAAATATATGGGTGATAAACTTAATGTTAGCTCTTTACTTCTTATCTTCTCCTTATTCTTTTGGGGTGCGCTGTGGGGGGTTGCTGGTATGTTTTTGGCAGTTCCGCTTACGGTTATTATTATGATTGTCCTGTCTGGCATTCCATCAACAAAAGCGATTGGTATTTGGATGTCAGGCGATGGAGTGGTGTAGCTATTTATATCATTATATGCATTTAGTGCCTTCTAAACTATAAACTATTACTATTTTTATGGCTTTTATTTTACTGACTTTTAATTGCAAATTCTTTTTAAATGAAAAATATTTGCATTTAAAAATAAAATCATCCATACTATCGTAACACTCATGTTGAGTGATCTTATTTTTTTCTTTTTTTAAAATGTCTAAATCGTTATTTATAGGTAGTGTTTCCTGGGGTACTACTGAGCAGGATCTTTTGGATCATATCTCTGCAGTTGCACCAGTGGTTTCTGTTAAAATACCTACCGATAGGTTTAGTGGAAAAGCTAAAGGCTTCGCTTTTGTAGACATGGAGTCTGAAGAAGGAGCACAGGATGTGATTGCACAGCTTAATGAACAGGAACTCGATGGACGTAGCTTACATATTTCTATTGCTCGCGAGCAACAACATGAAACTGAACCATGTAAACTTTACGTTGCTGGTTTGCCTGAAACAGTAACAGAGGAGATTCTTATAGAATATCTGTCTTCTGCAGGTGCTGTTAATAATGTTTCTATTGTCTTTGATCGCGACACAGGGAAGTCTCGTGGCTTTGCTTTTATCGACACTGCTACCGAAGAAGATTCAGATTCTATTATTGATGCTTGTAATAACTCTAAGCTTGAAGGAAATGATATCTTAGTAAGAAAATCACGACCACAAAAAGAAAAGCCAAATCGTAGATTTAATAATCACTAAAAGCTTATTATTTATGATGCCAAAGCTCCCCATTACCGTTATCACTGGCTTTGTGAATGTAGGTAAGACTAATGTACTTTTAAGTTTGCTTCGCCAAAAATATACTGAAGAGCAATCTGCTGTTATTATGAATGATATTGCTGAGGTTGTAACTGGTGTCGACAAGGTGAAAAAAATGATAGAAAACGCCAGTCATTCTTTATTAGAGTTACCAAATGGCTGTATTTGCTGTACGCTAAAAGATGTATTTTTGGATACAGTAGGAAGGGTGGCCAAGAGTTCAGTAGGCCACCTTTATGTTGAAGGCAACCCTACAGCTGAACCATCGTTGATTAGGGGGTTTTTAGAAGATGGTCCATTTGCTGATCAGGTATTTATTAAGAATATGATTACCGTTATTGATGCTTCAACATTTTTACAGAATTATTTATCTACTGATACCATTCGCCAACGTGGCTTGGTTGCATTAGAGCATGATGATCGTATTGTAAGCGAGGTATTGGCGGACCAAGTTGAATGTGCGGATACGTTAGTTATTGCAAAGTGTGACTTGGTATCAGATGCTGATGCTACGTTTTTATATGCAGTACTAAGTGCGCTTAACCCAGCAGCAAAAATTGTTACGCTTGGACAGAAAAAACGCGGTGAATATAATCACAACATTAATAGTTTTTCTTTTACCGCACAAAGACCTTTTCATCCTGTGCGGCTATATAAAATGTTACAAACAGATGTTTTTAGTAATGTACTACGGGCTAAAGGTGTTGCCTGGATTGCCACCAGACAAGCGTATAAAGTGCAATGGTTACAAATGGGTAGTGTTTGTTCTCTTGAATCAGGTGGTGCATGGTGGCAGCTAGGTAGTAATAAGCAAGAAGATGCATTTAATAGGCAATGGTTTGAGCACTCTGGTAGTCGCTATCAAGATATTGAATTTATAGGCACAGAGATGAACGCAAAACAGCTGCAGCAAGAACTGGAAAACTGTTTACTTACAAACATAGAAATGCAGCTGGGGCCAGATCTTTGGCAGTATTTTGATGATCCAATTGAACATTGGGAAGATTTTATGGATCGTAGTTTATTTGTGGTGCGAGATCTTCAAAGTTGTGAACGCTGCCTTAGTAAAAACTAAGAATAACCTTACTGTTTTGATTTATTGCGTATGTGATCCTTCAAGTGTTTTTTTGGATAATTTTTTTGCTTAATGGCTTCCTGCATTGGACAGACTTAGAACCTTTGACTGGGTCAGTATTGCAATTGATATACCTTCTGTAATTATGGTAATTCTATTTTTTTAGAACCACCTCCACCAAGCTCAAAAGATTCGTTGCTTGCTCATGAGCTTCGTCATCAGTTAAATTCTTGTCAGTCTCCTTTTTCATAATTGCTTTAAATTCTGCAATATCTTCGTTTGTAAGATTGTAATTTATATTCATATTAGAACATAAACTCTATGTTGGCGTTAGAGGACTGTGCTAGAGAAAAGTATACTACTCTGCTATAATAGTTAGATTTGGATATACAAACATTAGATTATAGCTTTCTTGATACGCTGCCTGAAAAACAGGTAAATATCACGTGGTATTCTAGATAAACATGAAATTACTGATGTGTTGAATCTTGAACTTGTTTTACCAGAATTAAAACGATTTAAAACCAGTACTGATGCCAAAAGAGCTACAAAATACTATACGTTTTGATGATGATAAAATAGAGAAATATGAGGTTTTTCAAACTGATAATTCTACTTATTTTTAATGATTTATTTTTTAATACGCACTTTGTTGTTATATATTATATGTTAAAAATTTCTCATTATTGTCTGAGATCTTTCATTAATATTAAGAAGTATTTCTGTTATAATAGAATCTATGAATTGGATTTTTGGAGCTATTGAGGAATTATTACCAGTATTAACATTTTTTATTGCGCAGGCGTATTTTGGTTTTCAAATCGGCCTGCTGTCCATGACAGGTACTCTTGTTGTGCTTCTTGTTTTTACACTACGTATAAATCAGTCGGTGCCTCGTTTTGCTCTTATAAGTACTGTGGCGTTTCTGCTCTTTGCGGTACCAAGTATGCTTACCGGAAATAGTTCGTACTTTCAGCTTTCAGACACAGTGCTAGATGGACTGTTTGCACTGTTGCTGCTTTGTAGTTGGTTTGCTGGATACCCACTTTTAAAAGTGCTCTTTGGTTCTATTTTTGCTATTAGTGATCGTGCGTGGCAAATCTTGTCGTTACGGTGGGGGTTATTATTTTTTTGTTTAGCTGGGTTTAATGAATACATTAGAGTATTTTACTCTGATGAACTATGGTCTTGGTATAAACTACTATCTACCATTGGCATTATATTGTTTGGGTGTTATCAGTTTAAACTTTCTATGAGTGAGAGACTACCTGGTGAATCAAACAAGTTTGGCCTGCGCTTATCATATAAAGCACCTGAGCGTAAATAATGTTTTTTTGATAATGGCTCCTCGGACTGGATTCGAACCAGTGACCGATCGGTTAACAGCCGATTGCTCTACCACTGAGCTACCGAGGATTGAGGTATTTTATGTGGCAATTGTCCCTACCGTACATTGTTAGAGTACGCCTTCATTCGCTATGGCGAATTACGGCCGGCAGGCCGAGGAACGTCGAATTGTGAAACAGATTATATGGTGCACTGACCATTAAGACAATACCGTTTTTCGGCAATTTTTTTATAGATGATATTGCCTGCATATGGTACGCCAGGAATATAGAGTAGGGGAGCTACTATCCATAGCGCAGGTAGGCTCCACATTAATTTACGAATAGCGTAAAATCCGCTGTAAATATGGCCAGTGTTACTAATGAGTGCAATGGCATCATTTAGTTTTTTAAGAGAAATTTTCTTACTCATTTTTTGACGATGACTTGGTGCCTGAAAGTTAAGTAATTGCAGCCTAGAACCCCAATCAAGCAACTTTAATATGAATACATTTTTTATACAAAAAAGACATTTTCCATCATATATTAATTGATGCCTACGTTCGTCTCCAAAGAAAAAATCTTTGATAGCATGCCAGTCATCATCGAGGAGTAATCCTAGGTAACCAAGCATCATTGCCCAAGGGAAAATTCCGACTTCCATAAAAATAAATATACCACCATGGAATGCCAAGCCACCTAGTAGCAAGTACCTTTTTAAGGAAAATCTTTTTAATTGTTTTGGCAAATAGTTTTTAACAAAACCTATTGGTAACAATAATAATCCCCATAGAAGTTCAAACACAATAGTGGCTCGTGATATAAAAGGAGAAAGAATGCTAAATTGGTCCATTAGCCCTCCGTGTATTCTTGCAAAATGTGTATGATGTAAAGCAGCAGCCATGGCTGTGCCCCGTTGCCACCACATTACCCCCATTAGTTTATCGATCCCCGAGGTAATATAAATAACAAGGTATTGCCATAACAGTAAACGGTATGGCCAAATAGACATTAATGGCGCAGTTAACAATGTGCGATGTTCTTTAAAATGTTTCCACTGCTTAGGAATGCGATGCACGCTAAGCGCATGGATCCCTGGGCTAATCATTAGTAAATATCCTATTACTCGCATAGTGGTATCGCCACCACCTAGCAGCATTAAATTACGCTCGTGAAAGGTGAAGAGCAGCATAACAGACACAATAGTGGTAAACCTTGGCCAAAGACCAATAGCCATTGCTATAAGACTAACTATAAAAATATAGCAGACTATTAATACTCCGCCATCGCTTGTTACAACATCAAACAAAGAAAAGCGCCAACTATTACGGAATACAAAATTACTAAGTTCTAATGGCAATATTCCACTATCGCTGTAATATTTTAACCAATTGCCTGATGATGCTAGAAAATAACTGAGGGTTGTAATTGCCCATGCTATACGCATACAGCTAAAGCCAAGTGATGATATTTTTTTAAAAAACATAAATTATACTTTAGTAGGTTCTCCACAGGTAAATTCGAGTAATACTTCACTTGTAATATCAGGTGAAAAATTTTGCCAAAACTGTGGATTGCTTAACTCGTCCGATCTTGGAATAACGTAGAACTCTTTTCTCCAGCGTAACGTTGTTTCTTGGCTCCATAAGTTTTGGTTGCATACATCTTGCATATATCGCTTTTTAAATACGTCTTCTCTATAACTGCTGTCTATACGGCCTAGTAGCTTTAGCTCTTTTGCTTGCTTGTACCAAGGTACGGTATCACCTCGGAATACTACTGCCTCTACCCAACTATCAGAATTCATTCTCTCAATATAAATATTGGTTACCCTTCGCAGTGGGTCTGGGCTAAATAAGTTCCAACGCTGCCACTGACTTGTTAGCAGCACGTAAGGACGTACTCCCCAACGATAGAAGTGATCGTAGCTTTTATCTATTGGCTGCCACCATTGCTTTGTTTCGAGCCAGCTATTTATTTTGCCTCGTTCTGTTTCAGTTGGGCTATAGGCAGCAATAGCAAACATGTGCCACATGCAAAAAATAATTATTGCTGATTTATAAAGCAGGTTCATGGCCACTAGAATAAGCGCCAAACGCTAACTATACAAGTGCCAAGTGGCTTATTTTTTATAATAAGTATGGTTTTGTAATAACAACATACCTTTCTGCCACTGAATACTTCGGCCAACAGGTGTAAAGCACTAGCGCTTCACCGCTGCCGTCATCTACAAAATCGCTGGTATCACTTGGGCTAATAATTTTTTCATGCTCTACTTGGTATGTGTATACATAGCCATTAAGGGTTACATAAATTAGATCTCCAGGGTTGAGTTCGTTAATTCTGCTAAAAGCTTCTGTAAATGCGTTACGTACCCAGGCGTAATTACTACTATGGCCATAAACCATAATCTTGCTATTATTTCCAGGATAGCTAAATAAGTGGCCAACTCCGTAATTTAATACCTCTAATACACTTTGACTATTTGTTGCGTCTGTAGGGTGGGTAATAGTTAAGTCGAATATCCCTAATGTAGGCATTGTAATGGCAAATGGTTTTTGTGAGCCATATTCATGGTCGGCTGCCGGCTTGCCCCAGTTGTCACTGCCGCTGTTATCGCTTGTGGTAATAATATTAGAGCCATTACTAGTCGTTGGTGGGCTAACATTAATAGTTACGCCAGCTTGAGGTGAAACTTGGGTATCACGACGGACAATGTTGCTTGCAATAGCGTTATTTGTATTATTTCCTATACTATTGCCTGGTTGTGTTACTGTGCTGCTACGTTCTGACTGAACCTGGTTACTATTATTATTAATGGTATTACTACTACCCGTATTAATATTTACAGCAATTTGATTAGCGTTATTAATAACAGGTTCTTGGAATACTAGCGCGTTTGTCTCTTGTAATGTTGCTAGGCGATAAGCGATTTCAAAAAATTGACCTCTGGTAATCGTGTCTTCTAATTTTAGTAAACCTGGGCCAATGGCATTATGTTCAATAGCAGCATTAACACTAGGGGTAAACCATTGGTTGGCTACATTTTGTATATGTGGTGATGATAACGCATTGGTATTTACACTAGGTGTAGACAGTGTTTGCACAGCTAATTTTACTGCTTCTGCCACAGTTAATGCTCTACCAGGTTTAAATGTTTGATCTGGATATCCATCTACAATACTAGCCTCGTAGGCTGTTTCTATGTATGGCGCGTACCATTTAGTATTATCAATGTCGGTAAAAAGGGGTAGGGGAGTGATATGTTTTTTATACCAAGTAATTCTGCTACTAAACTTAGGTTGTAGTTCTAGCAGCACTTTTAAGGCTTCTACCCTTGTTAGTAGTTGATTTGGCTTACCGGCACCATTAATGCCTTCTACAACATTTTTGTTTTGTAAGTAATTAAAGGCTGGTTCGTAGGTTGTGCCTACAACATCAGGTAATGCCTGCGCAGAAACAAGTTGCACACCAACAATACTTAATAAAATGCCAAGAAGGACAAGAAAACGACCCATGAAGAATATATTATTACTTTTTTGTCTATATTTGTCAATGTTTCATCACTGCTTCTATTAATAATTTATGTTAAATTTAACATTCATGAAATTTTACTTATCATCTTATAAAATAGGCAATAATCCAGAGCTACTTAAGAGTTTACTTCCAGAAAATCCTCGTGTAATTTATATGTCCAATGCAATGGATTTTGGTGAACCGCATCGAAGAAAACGCCATGAAGACTGGGATATTAAAGAATTATGCGAACTTGGTTTTAAGCCTGAACATTTAGACTTAAAACAATATTTTGATAAGAATGTTTTGTTGCACGAAAAACTTAAGGGCGTTGACTTAATGTATTGTAGTGGTGGCAATGTGTTTGATTTACGTATAGCTATGAATTTAAGTGGCTTAGATGAATATTTAATTAACCATGCTACGCCAGAGCAAGTTTGGGCTGGGTATAGCGCAGCTGGTTGCATTTTAGGGCCCAGATTGGATTGTTATAAAATTGTTGACCCGATTAATAATGAAACTTATGGAGAACGTGAAATTATATATGAAGGTTTAAACATTGTAGATTTTGCACTAATGCCACACTTTGATTCTGACCATGGTGAATCTGCAGATATTAATAAAGAAATTCAATATTGTATTGATAATAATATTACCTACAAAGCTGTTCGTGATGGAGAAGTTATTGTAGTTGAATAATTCTAATTGTTCATTTTTGTCGATACAAAAACGAACCAAAAAAATCATGGCAAACAATACTTCGGCAAGCTCAGTACCTCACGTGTTGTGCTATCTGCTTACGTCAAAGTCTATAAACATTATCTTATGTTTATTTGTCGGACGCCTTTGTTTCGAGTAGTTAAGTGATCGACTTCTCCGCTCGCAGAGCATAAGCTACTCGTTCAAACATGGTTTGCCATATTATTAAATGTACTTCTCTCGCGCTCCCGAGAGGGCGTACTAGTAACTTGCAAAGGAATGAACGCCCGTCCGCCGAAGAAGGACAGTGAATGACTTGCAATAAGTTACT
>CAYSVN010000058.1:0-4000 GCA_964434585.1 uncultured Candidatus Peribacteria bacterium
AGGTGGAGGTGATGCAAAAACTTTTGTCGGATCAATACCTCCAGTTGGAACTTTTTCACCAGGCCTTACGACTGGCTGAGCTGGTACTGGGGGTGTAGCACCTTGCGGTACTGGCTGAGCGCCACTTGGGTCGCTAGCAGGGGGAGTTGGTGGTGTAGGTTGATCAGACATAATAAGAGGGAAATAGTGGATTAATAGTAGCAAATATCAAGAAAAGCACAACTGAAAATATGATTACTGAGTGTACATTAATGGTTCACTTAAGCCATCAATTCCAATTGTTTGTAGTACAATGTTTCGTCCTTCTGATACTGGCAAAATTTCTAGTGCCACTTCTCCATTTTGTACTCGCTGTGTCGTAATAACATTATCGGTAATAATAATATCTCCCAAGGTTGCAACCAGGCCGAAGCGATCGAAAACTGGATCAAGAATTTTATCACCATGTTCATCAAGAAATTCTAGGGTTACAGTTTCTGGCCTACGCCATTGATATGTACCATCATGTTTTATGAGGATTTCACTTGGTCTTATTTGGTCACTTATCACCACTGGCTCATTTTTTTCTAAGACTACCGTTAACTCTTCTACTATTGGATCATTTACTTTTTGCTCTGTTTGTTTCTCCTGCATTGCAAGATTTAAACGCCTAATAGATAGTACTGATAAAATGCCCTGCCGACTAATGGGAGCTTTTTTTGTTACAATGGAAGTAGGCGCAGCATGTTTAGTAGCGCTAGATGATGAGGATTTTGTTATCACTGGTGTATTTTGTGTGCTCGCAACTAAGTTTTTATCATCAATAACATTGTTCATATGTTTTTGAATATAAAGCATTGGGTCAATACTGCGAGCATATCCTTTTGCTTGGAATAACTTACTATTTACACCATCAACAAACGACATTCCATCTAGCAAGTCCGAGGTGGCAAATGACCAATATTCGTATTTACCATTTAAGGCATCTAGCATTTCTGTTCTTATACCAAAATTTAAATGCGGACCTGTAGAGAAGCCAGTATTACCACTAAAGCCAATTACTTCCCCTTTTTGAACAACCTGGCCTTCTTCTACTAACGTCTTACTTAGGTGGGCATAAAGTGGATAATAATTAACTAGCGTATTTTTATGATCAAATGATGGTACATTGGGCATTTTTAACACAATCATATTACCAAAACCATTACTGTATTTTACTTCCTGCACAATTGCATTTGCAATTGCTACTACCTCTGCCCCTTCTGGTACTGTAATGTCTACATCTAAATGGGAACCATTATGAGCCATTCCATATTTATAGTCTCCCATATAAGGGACGCTATAATGTCCTTTCCGTTCACTGTACGGTTTTTCCTGGTCTTCTATTATGTATTCTGGTAGTTCAATTCGATACTTTTCGGGCACCTGATTCATTGATGCGCCCCTAGTGTAAGATGGCCAATTGTAATCTACAACTTTTGGTAGGGGATTCACCGTGCCTGTAAATGGTATAGCTTCTTGATTAGAAACCGTACCCAGCATTCCTTTAAATCCATCTGGACCAATCATGTTTCCTATTAAAAATGCGCTAATAGAAAGCGCCGCTATCCAGAAGGTGCTTTTTTTTGAAATCAATTTTTTTGGTGGTGTTTGTAGAGAAGCCATGTGATAGTATTTGTGTGTATAGTATTAACATATTATTGTATCATATTTATCAATAAAAAACTAGTATAAATTATGTCATTTAGCCCGATTACCTTAACGTCTTCCTCTGCTTTACAAACCCAAGAAATCGCAAAAACATTATGGGATGTGCTTGACGATTTTCCAACTACTATTGGTTTTTGCGGTGAAGTAGGTGCTGGCAAGACACACTTTATACAGGGATTTTTGCAACAACATGTTTCAGAGCCTATTACTAGCCCTACTTACAGTATTATTCAACAATATGCCTTGCCAGATCACTATGGCCATCATGACACCTTGCCAGTCTGCAGCCATATTGATTGTTATCGCATTCCAGAACATATTGCTGATGTTTTAGAATCTAGTAAACATGATGCTATTCGCTTAATTGAATGGTGCGACATTACTGCTGACCTTAAGCCTGATATTCTGGTTACTATTACCATTAACAAGGATGAGTCGCGCACGATCACTATTGAAGCTCTTTAAAGAGGGTTTACAATTTAATATTATTGTAGCCTAGTCTACCTCTTGAAGATGACTATTATAGCCATTTTATGCTATAATGGTTAGAAAAACATGTTTAAACAACAAACACTATTTCTGGCCTTAAGTTTTACTATAAGTATAAGTATTTTTTTACCACTTAATACCACCGCTAATACGGAGCGTTTTGAGTATGCAAAAACAATAGATGATGCACTTGCAGAGTTGGAGGAAGATATTATTCCCTACGTTGAGGGGGCTCAATGTGGAGGATGGCTACTTGATAACAATAACAACTTAGAGTCTTTGGGAGCACCTGGCTCTGGCTACTTGCCAGATATTACTGGAGTACCAGGGCGTGATTATTTAGGAGTATCTTTTGAGCATGGCATGCAAGCACTAGAAGAAACCTATAGCTACCCCGATGCCAGTAGTGATACCTGGGGATACGCTACCGCCTGCTCTCCTCACAGAGAAAGGCTTTCTCGTCGGTCACGATATGATAATCCAAAATTTTACTGCAGCATGCCTTGCCAGCGACCTGATGGTGATATTTTGCCACAAAACGCACAAGGTGCTGGCATTGAAGATTGGGCAACATGTGGCTCTCAAACTGCTGATGAGGACAATATTAAATACTCATGCGGTGGAGATAACACAGCTAACTTAACAAGGCCAGATATTACTGGCGGACTTTGTAATGACTTAAATACAAAATGGATCTACTCTAAGTTTGGGTGTGCAACAGACAGGGGAATGATTTTTGCCAAAGGAGAATGTGGAGAAGACCAAACAGATGAAGAATTTTATGAGTGGTTTGATACAACATATGGAAACGGAGTCTTAACCGGTAGACAGAGATACTGTAAAATCACCAATGCGGATGGTGTTGTTGTTCCAACACCTATGCCTAACCTTGGTAAACATTACTGTTGTACCGACCAACCAGTTGGTTCGGACGACAAAAACTGTATCGCTTGTATCGATGGTGATTGCCGAACCGATACTAGCGACTTACGAACCCGTATTAACGAAAGCGCTTGGCGTGATGGACTTGAGTCGACGCTTTCTATTCAATATGAATCATATTTTCGACATTACAACGCCGAAAGTGTACGCAAGCAAGTAAAGGCTGCTTATACTGGTAGCGATATTTTACACAAACAAGAAGACTTACACTTAGCTTGTTATGGTCAGCTTTATGAATTTGCACCACACAATCCTGGTGGACCTGACACCATTGCAACAACAGTAGATCCACGCGAAGTGTACATGAATCCTAAACGATACCACCAGTGTGTTATTGGCACCGCTCGCGATGATTTTCCTAAGTTATTTAAGCTTACCGAAGATAATAATCAGTCTCTAGAACATACGCAGGCAGGTAAAGCTGCATATCGACTACCAACCAAAAAAGGTGCCATAGAAGACTACAGTGAACCTGTGAGCGATAAAGATATAACTGCTGTACGGTCAGACTTTGAATCGGACCACTGGATTACAAAAGGAGGTAGAGCTCTAACGCTTTTTTCTGGCGACCTTGAAGATATTTCTGACGCACTTATTAATATCGATACCGCTTACCAAAAACCAATTGTACAAATGACGATTGATGACCCACTCTCGGCAATGAGTAGAGTACGCACTTTTGATGAGACGGGAGAAAGCCACATTGTACGCTGGTGGCAAGAGGTGCAAACGCAAGCACATCGATTCTTTACTCCGCCTATTGTGCGATTACTCATTCCGCCAAATTTTGAAGGCGATGAGATTGCCGAAACAGAACCTGATGAATACAAGGTTGTTCGCGACCCATACGCTCCAGCTGAGATACAATTGCAAGCGACGC
>CAYSVN010000058.1:4010-7877 GCA_964434585.1 uncultured Candidatus Peribacteria bacterium
CTTTACTTGGTGATTTAAAAAATCAAGTAACAGACCACATCCTACAGCCAATTACAACGCAAGAATTGCCAATTGTTATTCCTAAGATTAGCGCTTCTGGTATTAGAGGTGCCATGAGTGCAATTTGTAATAGAGCAGTACGCGAAGATATTACCACTACAAACTATGATGAATGTGAAACTGGAGACCTAGGTGCTTATATTCAAAAATGGCATGAAATTGCTGATGATGTAGAGCAGCTTCATAAAATTCGCCTTAGTGCTAGCTTGTTGCCACTGGCGTATGTACAACAAAATGTTAAATTATTTAGTGAGTTAGATAGCTGGCTTACAGAAACAAAACAGGATTACGAAGAGCTAGTAGTGCAGCCGGCAAAAGATGTGCTGGCACTTAAACGAGACTACGAAAATGTTGCTAAGAAATGGAATGTTATTCATGACCATATTAACCAACCTTGGTGTAAAAATGATCGTTATAGCGCTCCTATTTACTCGCTACTTGACCCATGGGCCTCTTGGTATATTTACCAGGCAAATAATGGAGGGCTCGATTGGGATATTAGCGCAGAACATAAAAGCAAGTTACAAGCTTGTACTGAAGGTGGCGCTGATAAATTATGTGTTGGGCACGTACTGCCTAGGCTAGATGTGCAACCAATACCTGATGTACTACTAGATTTCTCGCAATTTAATGTCGTAACAGCTAGTACTGGTTCACTTGTTTATCCTGATATTACTATTCATGAACTACGTTTTGATCTTGAAAGTATTACTGATCTTAACAATCATCCTAAGCCTGATGAATTGCCAGATTTATCAGACTACATCGATAGTATTACCAAAGAAATTGACGCCATGAAAGATGAGCTAGAAGCATCTATTGATACTGGTAGTGATGGTAGCACTGGTTCTACTATCACTACTAATTTACCAGAACTTAAAACATACTTTAACTATGAGCCAAATATTAGCGCTGCAACTAAACAGTTAAGAGGTATGCAAAAAGCTGTGAGTGTTATTAGCAATACGACACCCGAGCCAAGAGGGCTTAATGGAATGAATAAACCCTACCAGAGGTTTTGGGATTCCCTTACGCTTGTTAATGAAGATGGCGATTGGAAGCGAGATCAAAAAAGTGCTTTAGATTGCTTAGATTATGGCTGGTACAACTGTTCTCATACCGAAGTAGACTTAATGGAACGCCTTACGCGTATTTTTGTACGTCCAGCAGTACTCGTACAAGAAGATGTTGCCCATGGAGGTATTCCACGTGACGCTGACGTTGCTAGCGCTAATAGTTTGCCAATTATATCTAACTGCGATGAAGCCGATTGGGTGTGCCAAAGTTTTAATGATCAGTTAACATATCCTAAAGAAAAATGGACGTTTATCTTGCCAACACTTAGTGGTAGCCAGCAACCAATTATTGATGAGTACACTGACAATATTTTAAAACATACCATTCCTGGTATTGGCACTAGTAGTAGTGATGCTCAGACATTTCCGTACGAAACAACTCCTGATCAACTACTACCGCTATTTTCTAAAGACGATGTTATTAACCTTATTCCTGAGCCTAAATAATATGTTGTACCGTTTTATTGCAAGTATTATTGGCTTTTCTATTATTGTAAGCAGTACACTGCCAGGAGTGAGTCATGCCCAATTTTCAAGCGAGTGCCGTACAGACTATAGCGAACTTATTTTAAAGGAGCACCGTATTTATAGAAATCAATTATTTGGTATTAAGCCTGCTGAACAGTCTCATACTGGAGCAATTCTCTACGATAAAAAAGGGCAGCCTTGGTTAAAGCGAGCGGCAGATACATGGCTCTCTATTAATGAATCCCAGAGTGATGATTATTTTGAGGATAATATTGAAATTGATACCCATCACTTAACGTTAACAAACGAAGATAGTGAACTTGAACAACGTTATCCTCGTGGAGTTTTGGGCCAAACTGGCGTACTGACAAGCGACCTTATTCCTGAACTTGTCCACAACCTAGCTGCATTCGATTGTCGAATGCAGAGTATTTGTGGCCATGTACGAGCCTCTACCACTACTAAAAAAGGAGGCAGTACTATTAGCAGTGGATCTGGAAGCACTGGTGACACTGGTGATGACAACATTTTAACAACGACAACTTATGGATGCCTACCATATTCTGGCGAGGCTTTAGAAGCTTGTAGCGCCACTAGTATTACAGAGCCGGGGGCCATTATTGCGGGCTGCCAAGAGTACATTGCACCCATTGTTGAACGTGAACGACAGCTACTGTTATTTATAACAGAATACGATGCTGCCTACCGCACATTACTACAATTGGAAGGTATGAATTCATTATTCTTACGCGCACTACAATGGCATGTAGAGCAAACACTCTCACCTTTTACACGCCTGATTGGCTTTATAGAAACCATTCCTTGTTTTGTAAGTAGCTGTGATGCTTCCGGTCTTAATCCGTAATTATGAAAAAAACTATTATCATCACACTTGGCTTTCTCCTTATTATTACTAGTTTTTATACTATTAATAGTAATGTAACAGGAAATATTACCTATGAGCCTGCCATAACAGCTTGTAGCCAATACACAGATGTCTTTGAGGATATTTTTGTAGCTGGGGATGGCAAAGAGAATAAATGTAATGAGGATGATACAGCATTTGTGGGGCATTCTATTACAAGATGGTCATGCCATTACCACGAAACTGTTGATACTATTTTGGAAGGAATATTAGACCAAAGCCAGCCATCTGTTTGTGGGCCAAGTTCGGATGACGCTACTAAAGAATTGCAAGCGTTAGCTGATAAACTTGAACCATGGAAAGCTGAGGCCGAGAAACCGGATGATGAAAAGGAACCTGTAACATTAGACCAAGCACCATCTATCTTACAAGAATACTTACGTGTGTATGAATGCGCCCTTTATGAGCACGAAACAAATTTACCAGTAGCGGTTAGTGCTGCAATATATGAAGAGGAGGAAAAAGACGATAATGTTGCTCACGAACTTTTTAAACACACCTTGCGCAGTTTAAGTGATAGAGATCGTCTTTTATATGAACTTAGCCGTAGTCGAGAAGCGTTGCAAAATAGCTTACTACTACTTTCCCGCGGGCGACCAAGTAGCGCTATGAGTGGGCATTTGGAATGCTTACAACGTATTTCTTTAGATATTCGTAACATTATGGGGCTTGCAGCCGAGGCAGGAAGCTGCCTACCTAAAAGCTGGAATGCTCGTGATGTTTTACGTGACTACAAAGACCGTGAAGAATAATCCATTATGCGTATTTTATTTATTATTATTGGCTTACTGCTACTACCCGGTATTACCGAGGCTAGCACCTATAAAGATATGCTTAAGCTTGTTGACCAAGAGAAATACCAAGTTATTATTGAGCCAGAATCTATAACAGGCTGGATAGATTATATAGAAAAAAGCGTACCTGATACTGAGTATGACTATGAAAAACTACAAGAAGTACTGCGTAGCTATACTCCTGGATTTTGTCCGGAAGGTTCGCCAAGCTCTGACTGCCGAACTCAACAAGAAGGCCTCCGTATCGCCTACAATAAAAGGCAGCAATATCGTGATTTATCAAGAGAAATGGCGATTATTACCCACCGTTATGAAGAGCCAGTCGTTGATTTTGAATCGCGTCGTAAGTTGCCTGTTATTCAACAGTCACTGCTAAATATTTGGCGAGCGGGTTCTGAAATTTTAACGAGCCCATTTAACCAACCTGAGCTGACCGGCCTTACTATTACCAAAGAGGAACGTGCAGAGATCGAGGATGTAGTCTACGACCTTTCTTATATTATTGCTCAGTACCCTTATATTGAACTAGATGACAATGTTAATG
>CAYSVN010000059.1:0-7783 GCA_964434585.1 uncultured Candidatus Peribacteria bacterium
CTGATGAAATGATTAATGAGCTTATCGCTATTTTTGATGAAAATTATGATGTGCAACTAACAAGAGAGCAAGCTATTGCACAGGGTAATAATATCTTAAATCATTACAGGGTAATGAAACGACTTTCGAACGATAATTCTATGCTACAATACTCCTCCTATGACTAATGCTATTATCTCCGCTCGGGTTTCCACACGTGAACAGGCTGAAGAAGGTTACTCACTACAAGCTCAACTAAAGCTAGCTATAGACTATGCTGAACGTCAAGGATTCAATGTAGTTGATCGTTATATTTTTTCTGAATCTGCATCTGGTAAACAATATCGTAAAGAATTCAATAAAATGATGGATGCCGTAAAGAAAACGAAGACACCAGTACTCATCTGTGAAAAAGTTGATCGCATTACAAGACACCCTAAAGATTCATTAATGCTTAATGATTGGTTAGATGAAGATGAAACAAGGCAACTGCACTTTGTTAAACAAGGTTTAATTCTTCATAAATATGCAAAATCAAATGAAATCTTTAACTGGGATATGCAGGTTGCTCAAGCTAGATTTATTAGCAATAACATCTCTGAAGAAGTTTTAAAGGGGTTTGATCAAAAAGCATACGAAGGCTGGAGTCCTGCTAGTCGTAAACGTGGCTATAAGACTACTGGAGAGACAGGAAAGAAGACTTGGGCCATAGATACCAGCGAACAGTCAGAGGCTCCATATATTAAACAAGCTTTTAAACTCTACAATACTGGTCACTACACCGTTGTTAGCCTCTCAAGACATTTAGCAACCTTAGGATATAAGCCAAATGGTAAAGCTATTCCTAAAAACAGTCTTCATAGTGTGCTAACGGATTGTTTCTATTGCGGAGAGTTTATGTGGAAGGGTAAACATTATCCTAATGGTAAGCATGAACCACTAATTTCTAAAAACTTATTCCATAGTGTTCAAGATAGGTTAGGGCGTAAAGTAGCTGGTAAATATCGTAAACATAACTTTCTACTAAAAGGCATGTGTACTTGTGCTGAATGTGGACGCAGTATTGTAGGCGAAAGACAGAAAGGGAATCATTATTATAAATGTACTAGATATAACACTCCATGCACACAACGTAAATGTACACGTGAGGAGGTGTTAGAGGAGCAAATAGGGAAGCTGATGGCAGAATTACAGTGTAATGATAAAAGGCTCTTAAAATGGGTTTCTAAGGCTCTGAGAGCAACCAATAAACCTCAAGCCAATCAACGTAAGCAACAGGTTAAAAAACTCCAAGCACAAGAGCTAGTGATCGATAATCGTATGAGTGAAGCTTATGATGATAAGGTTGATGGCAAAATCACCGAAGAGTTCTATGTTAAAAAGCACAATGAGTACTCGAAAGAACTAACGCAAATACGGGTAGATATTGAGAAGCTAAAGAATAAAAAACAGTCGAAACAATATAGCTACTCTCATATTTTCGAACTGGCTCAAACTGGGGCAGAACGTTACCTTAATAGTACTAATGTAGAGGTAAAGAGAGAGGCACTGCAAACGGTATTTTCGAACCTACAAATTAAGGAAGGTATTGTAGTCCCACAGTACGTTAAAGGCATGGAAGCCATTGCCAAATATGGCAAAAATAATGATTGGCTGGGGCGGAGGGATTCGAACCCCCGAATGTCGGTACCAGAAACCGATGCCTTACCACTTGGCGACGCCCCAATGATGTAAAAAATGAAAGCCTTACCACGGTTCGCGGCGCAGTCAGCTTAGCTGACGGAGACGGATGGCGACGCCCCAATGTTGCTTTAAAACAGTTTACCCAAGGTAGGGGAGACTGTCTTAATTTATGTGGTGGGTGATATAGGATTCGAACCTATGGCCTTCTGGGTGTAAACCAGACGCTCTAACCAACTGAGCTAATCACCCGAGCGAATCGCGGCGTAGTCAGCCACGGCTGACGTAGACGGATGTGCGAAGTAGATTACCTAAATTTTATACGAGAGTCTAGATGATTATGAGTTTGTTTTTAAAGCCTCCACTAATGGTAGGTAAAAACCTTGTAAAAAACCTTCCATAAATTTATAAGGCTTAGCTACCCAATTAGGATCTAACGATACAACATAAAGCTTAGGTTGTTTTGTGGCTACCTGTGTTAACTCGTATTGCATGACGTCTATAATATACTGGCTGGCCTGCTGGTATTTATCCTCAGAGTCCTTACTAGCTTTACAGGTGGCTACCATTGCAAAATCTGGATCGATAGAATAAACATGTGCATTGGTAATCTGCATTATTTCTTTTTCGCTACGCTGTGTTGTTACCATTGGCTTGTAGTCGTCTAAATACTGCTTGGTGGAATTTTTACAGTATTTTTGAACCTCTGTAAGTTCATTATCTTCATAGAGCACTAAGGCGCTAATATGTTGCACAAATCCTCTTAGCTCGTGCATAAAGCGATTAATAGTACCATCAGTTAACTGCTGTAAGGTTTGCAGTTCTTGTTCTATGTCTTGCTCAGAGCTATGTAATACTGTGCTTATTTGTTTTGTAATATCTTTACCTGCAGGACTATTGTCGTAATGGGCATCAATATGCATTAAGTGTAAACTATGCTGTGGCAGCATTCCTTGGCGCATTGCTAGCGTTAATGGCGGCACCATCTCACCATGTGGGCCTACTAATATTAAGTCATGAGTTTGAAATTGGAAGGCGTGTAGCTGATTTTTTTGAACAGTAAAAACTGAACCATCTATCCTAAAGATAGTGTATTTAGACTTTTCGACTGTTGCACTTACAATCTCTTTTAAAATGTGGCTTTTTTTTAGCACATTCTTTAATACTTCAACCGGCAATAAATCTGTCGTATTCATTAAGGCTGCCATATTATGTTTAATACTTTATATTGTCTACGAAAAAACCCCACCTTTTAACCGTAGTTAAAAGAAGAGGTTTTATACTTACAATTCTGTTTAGAGAGCTTGCATTGCTAGGTAGCAGAATACAACACGGAATTTTTTAGGATTAGAAGCACCCATAGTTTCAACAGCACTTGCCGCAGCTGCTTCAATTTTTTCTAATGTACTATCAAACACAAGGTTGTTGATAATAAATTTAACAACACGTTCCATTTCTGCAGGATCTGAAGATGAAACAAGTTCAGCATCAGCGTCAAAAATAGACGGTCCTAGCTTGCCTACAATAGTTTGAACAAGATCTGCGTCTACGTTGTCTACGTATTTTGCAAGTTCTTCAGTATACATTGCAATTTTTTCATCGGTTTGGCTCATAAAAAAAGAGGGGAATAAATAAGAGGTTTTTATAATATGTAAGAGAGCAAGCGCTGTCAAAAAAGCTTCCTAAAACCAGCAAGTGTTTATAGGGCTGATGTCAAATTAATCTTCTGTAATATTTATAGACTAGTGGTATTATATTATTGAATAGATTCAATGATTGTACTCATAAAGCCAAGAATATCGGCGAATGTTAGCTCGAAAGGAATCCCGAGTAATGCTGAGATAATACGAACCAGGAAGAACGCTAAAAACGAAATAATTAAACCAATAATAGCGTAGCGAATAGTGCCTACGGCTGCTTTTACTTTTTCTTCGTTACCGGCTGATAGAATAAAAGAAATACCACCAACAATAATATAAATCACACAAAGAATAGAGGCAGCAACTAATGCTAAGGCAATAAAAAATGAGATGATTCCCATAATATCTCCACCTTCTAGGATTTCAGCGAGTGACATAGTTTAAAAAGAAAAAGTATAAAATTAGTTTACTGCGACTTCGTGAAGTTCGCAATACACTCTTTGGTCTTGAGTTCCGATAACTTTGGTTAAGTTTTTAATAGCTTTAATAACACGTCCACCTCTACCAATCATCTTTTTCATATCATCTGGGTGCACATGAACATTGTAAGTAATTTTTGACTCTGTGTTTTCCACTTCAATAACAACGCTGTCTTTATGTTCAACAATGCCGTTAACGATAAGATCGATTAACGCCTGTCCTGGTAGCTGGTCACTCATGATTATTCAGCAGGAGCTTCTTCTTTAGTTTCTTCGGCAGGAGTCTCTTCAGCCTTAGGTTCTTCTTTTACTTCTTCTGCAGGAGTTTCCTCAACAGCTGGAGCTTCTTCGGTTTTTACTTCTTCTGGAGCTGGCTCTTCAGCCTTAGGCTCTTCTGCAGCTGGTGCTGGAGCTTCTGGCTCTGGCTCAGGTTCTTTGTTTGGTCGTTTTTTAGTGTAAGTTTTCATAAACTTCTCCATATCTTTAAGGCCATCTTTTTTAAGAAGGCGAGCTACGGTATTACTTGGCTGAGCGCCAACAGAAACCCAATACTGAACACGTTCGTGTTTAGCGGTAAACTCTGCAGGATCACGTGTTGGAATGTAGTGACCGATAATTTCGGTTACCTTTCCGCCCACAGGAGCAGAGTGCTCGGCTACCACCACGCGGTAAGCGGGTGCATTTTTACGGCCGGTTCGTTGAAGTCTAATAACTAACATAAGTTGTGGGATTGTACGGATCTCGCAGCATCATTGCAAGGGGAATTTTACTAAACGCTGTAAAGGTTTAAGAGGTTTAAGATGTAGAAAAGGCTTTTGACTTAGCTCTTATTGCGCGTACTTCCCACGATTTACTATTAATACTCTTGATATATTGCTCGATTGATGGTTTTAATTGCTGAATTTCTTGAACAGCAATGGAGTGAGAACAATGGATTATTACTTCGGCATTTTTACAGCTTATATCTTCTATAGAACTATAAAGATTTGGTAAATCTTGCTTTATGTATTGATGCAATTTTGTAATAACCTCTGCAGTGGTAGAGATATCTTTAAGTCCATGCTTTGCCAGTGTTTTTTTTAAAATACTTGTAATGTGCTCCATAACTTTGTGTAGTATAATAGGAGTATACCATGCTTACGATTGATAAACACATCATTGAAGCCTTACATGAATCGAGCCTTGGTAAAGAAGCTCTGTTTATTTGCCAACAATTACAAGAAGCCGGTTTTGAGGCGTTTATTGTTGGTGGCGCCGTACGAGATTTACTACAAGGCAAGCTTAGTAATGATTATGATATTACCACCAGTGCAACCCCTTCTGCGGTTTTAGCTTTATTTAACAATGCTAAAGAAGACAGCAATAGTCTAGGAACGGTCTACGTTAGTAGTAAGCTGATAGAAGTTACAACATTCCGCAAAGAGTCTAAGGACACAAATGGCAGACACCCTGATGCTGTAGAGTTTACAACAAAAGAAATTGATGCTGCGCGTAGAGACTTTACCATTAATGCTATTTATTTTGATGTTATTTCTGGAGAACTGTTTGATCCATTTAATGGAGTGCATGACCTAAGCCAAGGATTACTTAAATTTATTGGCAACCCCTTAGAACGCATTGCACACGATCCATTGCGCAGCCTACGTGCAATACGGCAACGTGCTCAATTACAGCTGCAATACCACCCTGATACCTGGAGAGGCTTACAGCAACGTGCCTCATTAACAACAGCGCTCTCTGGTACAAGAGTTTTGCAGGAGTTAGAAAAAATACTCTTAAGCCAGGATTCTAAAAGGGCATTAGAGGATTTATGGGAACTTGGTATAATGGAGCATATTATTCCTGAGTTATTTGCTTGCAAGGGGATTGCTCAACCTGCAAAGTACCATAAAGAGGGAGATGTGTGGGATCACTTACTGCAATGCGTCTCTGCTAGCACGCAAGAACATATGATTGATGTGAGATTGGCAGCACTATTTCATGATGTTGCTAAACCTATTACCTACAGTGATGAAGGAGACAGAATTCATTATGACGATCATGCTTCTGCCTCTGGCGGTATGGCGCTTGATATTTTTAAGCGTTTACAAATGCCAAATGCTCGTGCCCAAAAATTTCATTTGCTTATTACACACCATATGATGATGGGGTCATTTTTAGAAATGAACGATAAACGAAAATCTCACTGGTATCACCACGAATGGTTCAATGAACTTTTACAGTTATTTTGGTTAGATATTGCTGGGACTACTCCTAGTAATTTTACGCTTTATAATAGTATTACTGCAGATTACCATCATTTTTTAGATACACACCCAAAACCTATTAAACCATTACTTAATGGTGAAGAAGTTATGGATATCTTAAACATGACACCTGGTAAACAAGTTGGTGAAGTGCTTGATAAACTTCACGAGGCGCAGATGAATAAAAAGGTTAATTACAGAGATGAAGCTGTTATATTTGTTAAAAATATTATTGATTAAGATTGTAGCCTACAGCTTTCTATGTTTATTTTTGTCGACCTGCCTGCCGGTAGGCGGGTACAAAAACGAACCAAAAAAATCATGGCAAACAATACTTCGGCAAGCTCAGTACCTCTCGTGTTGTGCTACCTGTTCACGTCAAAGTCTATAAAGCTTATTTCTTTTATTCATCGGACGCCCTTGTTTCGGGCAGTTAAGTGATCGACTTCTCCATTCACAGAGCACAAGCTACTCGTTTAAACATGGTTTGCCATAGTATTATATATCTTCTTCTCGCACTCCTAAGAGGGCGTAGTAGTAACTTGCAAAGGAGCAAACTATCATCCGCCGAAGAAGGATAGTGAGCGACTTGGAATAAACCACCTGCGAAAAATTGTCATGTGCGAAACTTTTTTGTTACCCCTGAGCCTGCCGATGGGTTAGTTATAAAAAAGTAGGAAGGAAAACAGATTAGCTCTTTGTAATATCCAGCTCGTCTACAATAATCTGCAGAGCTTTATCGTAATTTGCTTCTACTGAAACTTGTTCACCCTTCATGGTGTTAAAAGTTAAGGCTTTAGCATGTAGGCAAAATTCAGGAACCTTTAAAGATTTAGAAAGTAAATTATTTTTGTCGTTCGTGTATTTAACGTCTCCTAAAATAGCGTGACCAATAGCTAGTAAATGTACACGAATTTGGTGCGTACGTCCTGTGTGGAGTTCGCATTCAAGCAATGCTACTTTGTCGTTATCCCATAGCGTACGATACGTTGTTTGAGCACTACGTGCAGTTGCACCACCACTTACTTGGTATTTTGTTCTATCAACTTTATCTCTATCAATTGGGCTATCAATTAATGCTTTTGAATTCTTTGGAACATCGCTTACCAGGGCGTGGTAAAATTTTTGTACTGTTCTTTCTTGGAATTGTTTTTGTAATGCTTCGTGCACTGCTTTTGTTTTTGCAATAAGTAGGCAACCTGTTGTCCCTTTGTCTAAACGGTGGACAAGAGAAGCATCAGCTGTAAATGGAATATCGTTTTCTTTACAATAAAATGCAATACCATGAAGAACGGTTGCTTCATTTTTATCCATTCCACTACCAGGGTGCACAGCAATACCTCTTGGTTTATTAATAACAAAACAGTCGTTATCTTCGTAGAGAATCTCTAACTGTAAATTTACTGGATCAATAACGCTTTGCTCTGCAATAGGTAAAGAGTACGTAATACTTTGACCTTCATTAATATGATCGCTTGGTTTTTTTGCACGCTTCTTATCTATTGATACCAATTTGGCTTCTACTGCTTTTTTTGCATCGGATCTAGCAATGCCAGATTGGTTACTAAGGACGATATCTATACGGCCGGAGCTGTTTACTACAATTGTCTGTTGATTCATGGTTGTAGTGTAGGGTAGGAATAAGGTTTTTAGAATAGCAGAATGTCAGAATATCAGGTCTCAGACTATACTAATTATTGAGATCTGATATTCTGACATTCTGATGTCTAAAATTCTAAAAACCCCCTTAAATAGGGCA
>CAYSVN010000060.1:0-7682 GCA_964434585.1 uncultured Candidatus Peribacteria bacterium
GTTTTTTAGGGAGCTCTAATAATTGCAACAGCTTCCCAGTTACACGCGTGTCTTCACAAAGGATGCCGTCACATTCTTTTAGGGCTTCAATAGCACGTAGTGTTATGTCTTTAGTATTGCCAATAGGAGTTGCGACGATAGAGAGCATATTTAGGGTTATATTGAGGGTTTTTGTTGTACGAGGCAAGAAGTTCTAGACGTCCTAGATGAAGTAGAGGTTTTTTATCACCTTTACAACATCTAGAACTTCTATTTCCTCTGCAACCTCAAAAAACCCTCTTGTTTTTCTCACCAATCTACCATAAAGTGCCTGTTCAGTTTTCACACTACTATTTATGTCTAACCAGAACCCATTTACACAGGTAGCGCAGGCCGAAGAAAAGGCTCAGCAAGCCATCGAAGCGTTCAAGAAAAAGCTTCGTACTAGCACAGAAAAAGAGCGTGAAAAGCTACAAAAAAAACACGAAGAAAAAATGGAAGAAATGCGTAACGAAAAACGTGAAGCATTAAAAGCTGAAAAAACAGCATTAAAAGGAGCGCTGACAAAAGCAAGCGATGATAAGCAGGCAGCTTGTGAAAAACTTAAAGATAATGCCAGTAGCAATATGAAAGATGCAGCTGCAATTATTGTTGATACTTTCTTCTCTCTGACAAAATAATGGCAATGCAACAAATGCAAAAAGTGGCTATTATGACTCATAAAACACAAGAAGACCTTGTGCTTGAAACGTTGCAAAAGCAAGGAGTTTTGCAAATTAGTAAGCAAACCGATGAAGTGAGTGACCGTGAAGGAGAAGTAAAATTTAAAGAGGCTGAATTGCAATTTGCTATTGATACATTGGCGGACTACATGACGCCAGAAATCGAAGATAATCTTAAAATAAAGTTAAACGATGTTGATTTAGAACGTTTTGGAAAACAGCAAGATGTAAGTGAAATAATTGAAAGCGTGCATAGCGTACAAACAGCAAAAGCAGCTGATGAGCGCTTACTAAGTGATGCACAAGCAGCAGTGGCAATGTTAGAGCCATGGGCAGAGCTGCAGACAGGAGGAGCTCAATACATTACCAGTTCGTTTTTGGGAACAATTCCAAAAAATAGAATTGATGATTTTTCTGACACATTAAAGAAAAAAGTTAAAACAGCATACCTAGAACGTTTATCTATTACTGACGATAAGCAAACCGTACGTATTACTGGCTTAAAAAGCAATCATGCAACCATAGAGTCACTAGCAACCGAATTTGGGTTTACAGCCAGTACGAATGTAAACTTCGATGAATCTATTCAGTCTCAGCTTGCAACGCATATAAAAACAGTTGATGAGGTAAGTGCACGAGCAAGCGGCCGCGAAGAAGTGTTGGCAACCTTAGCACAAAGTATTCCAGACCTACAAAACATGAAGAGATACCTAGGCTGGGAAGAGAGCAAAGAACATGCGCGAACAAACATGGAGCAAACAAGCCAAACAAAAATAATGCACGGCTGGATGCCAAAAAATAAAATCAAGTCACTAGAAACTGTATTAGCAGGCGTAGCGCCAACAAGTACCATTTTGCCCGTTGAACCAAAAGAAGGAGAGGTTGCACCAATCGCATTAAAAAACCGCTGGTGGATGAAGCCGTTCGAGGCAGTAACAACATTGTATGGCCTACCAAACAATAGTGAGTTTGACCCAACTTCAGCTCTTTCGCCGTTCTTTATTTTATTTTACGCTCTTTGTTTAACAGATGCGGGATACGGTGTTATTTTAACATTAGTATTTGGTATTTACATTCTTGTTAAAAAAGTAACGATTGATGAAAATCCATTATTCTGGCTTCTACTGTTTAGTGGAATAGTTACAACATTAGTTGGTATTCCGTTTGGTGGTTGGATGGGGCTTGATCCTGCAAAAGTAGCAAATCACATACCAGCACTTACAACCGAGCGTATGATTGATGGTGTGATGACTCCAGTATTCCTTGGCCAAATTTGGCATCTTGGAAAAGAGTCTGGTATTTCATTCTTACAAAACCTTTCATTAGTACTTGGTATTGTTCACTTATTTACAGGAATGTTCTTAGCTGGTTGGCATAAATTTGTTCATGGCAAAAAAGCAGAAGCTATGTGGAATGATTTTACACCACACTTACTTTTAGGAGCTATTTTACTGTACGTATTCCAAGGTACAACTACTACTATGTGGATTATGGTTGCAACTATTGCCATTCTGGTATGGGGTAAAGGGTACGGTTCGCCGTGGTACCTTCGACCATTGGTTGGCTTTGCAGGCTTGCTTAATTTTTCTATTGGAATGCTAACAAATAGCTTAAGTTACTTACGTATTTTAGCTCTAGGGTTGGTAACAGGTGCTATTGCTGGAGCTGTAAACCAAGTAGCGGTGGAGGTGGGAACATTATTCCCAACAGGTGTGGATTATCTTATTATTGCAATAATCTTTATTGGTGGCCATGTTGTTAGTGTAGTGCTTAATGCGCTCGGTAGCTTTATTCACTCTGGTCGTCTGCAGTTTATTGAATTCTTTGGTCAGTTCTTCGAAGGTGGTGGTAAACCATTTACACCGTTTAAACGGTCGTAAGATGTCTTGATTTTTAAAGACGTTTACCTCAAGATACTGCTTCTAAAATTACTTTTTATCTCTTATTTCTTTCTTTCTATCATGCGTATTACTCGTATTTCTCTCCCAGTAGTTACTGCTGCAATTATGCTAGCTCCAACTACAACACTTGCACAAGATGCTGCAAACACTGCCGCTGCAACCGCTAGCGTGTGGGGTCCTGCTCTTGCGTTCCTTGGTGCTGCTCTTGCAGTTGCTCTTGCCTGTATTGGTTCTTCTATTGGTGTATCTGTTACTGGTCAAGCTGGTGCAGGTCTTTTAACAGAAAAACCAGGTTTAGCTGGTAAAGTTATTGTTCTTACCGCTCTTCCTTCTTCACAGGGTCTTTACGGAATGGTTGCTGTGCTTCTATTCATCTTCCAGCATGCAGAAAAGCTAACAGCTGGTATTACATTTACAGCTGGTATGATGTACTTTGCTGCTTTTATTCCTGTTGCAATTTCATGTCTAACTTCTGCACCTTTACAAGCTAAAGTTTGTGCCGCTGGTATGCACATGCTTGCAAAAGACGAAGGATCAACTGGTCGTGTTATTACACTAGCTGCCCTTGTTGAAACATACGCTCTTGTTGGTTTCCTTATTACCTTCTTTATGCTTAACGCTCTTGCGTAAGCTTTTCCTTTTTTAAACCATGCCCCTTAAAGATTTACTCACCGCCATAGAGAAGCATCTTCAGCAGACATTAAAAACTCTGCAGTCTACGCATGATGAAGAAATTGCAGCTCTTAAAACTGAAGCAAAACAAATGTTGCAGCAAGATTCAGACACGCTTGAAGGCAAGTTTGAACTTAAGAAACTACAATTAAGCCGTAAAGCAAATGATCATGCCGATCGTGAAAAAAGTAATGGCATTCTAGCTGTTAAGCGCAATCTTTTAGACGAGGTTTATAATCAGGCAGCTCAAAAATTAGCAGCAAGCTCTCCTAAAGATTTAGCACCAGTTTGGCAGTGGGCCTTAGGTCAAGTACATCAAGCTGGTACACTTATGCCTTCAAAAGCATTTGCAAGCGTAGCAAGCGAGTTAACAAAAAGTACAGAGCTTACCGTTGGTGAAACTATTGAGGCTGTTCATGGTTTTAAAGTAATAACAAAAACTCAAGAGTTTGATTTTACCCTAGAAACAATTATTAATTCCCTTATTCGTCCTGCCACTGAGCACAGTGTTGCAGACAAGCTTTTTAGCTAAACAATGTTTAATAGTAATAACGATTTTGGCTTTGCGTATGGACGCCTTGGTGTGCTGCAGCAAATGTTGGTGTCACAAGTAGATGTCGACCGTTTACTAGGTACGCATGATGTTAAAGAGTGTGAACGTGCTATTCGCGAATTAGATTTCACGCAAGATATTGATAAAGAAAGTGAAACATTACTGCAAGAAGTTGCTTTATGGGTACAAGATGAAGTTTCAAAAATGACAAACGATAAAGACAGAGCTGTCTTTCATATTTTGTGGTTACAAGAATATGCTCCAACGTTAATGTATGTTCTTAAAAAGCACATGGGTCTCATTGCAGAAGATGTGCAGGCGCCACCAGCATTGTTTGAAGCATACAAGCAAAGTGATATTGTAAAATTTTTAGAGAAGCGCAATATTGGCTCGTTACCAAAACAAATTGAAGCGCTGTATCAACATGTGCAAGATGATCAAAAAGAATACGAACAAAACGACCTTCCAAAAGCTATTGATCAGCGTGTCGCACAGTTTATTGCTGATACACAGGCAATGCTTGCTAAAAAAAGTGGTAGCACTCTATTAATAGACTACGTTACACACCAAATTGACCAGCAAAATATTCGAACAGCCTCCCGTGCCGTTAAAGCAGGGGATAGCCATGTGTCACAATTTTTAACTGGCGGTAGCGTGCAGCCAAAAAATTGGGCAAATGCAACAGAAGAAAGCTTACCAAATATTATTACACGAAGCTCAGTAGGAATGCAGGTAGACAATGCTTTAAGCAGCCCAATAGAACTCGAAAAACAATTAGCAGAAAATACAGCTAGTGATATTGCAAAAATGTGGAACGTTCCACTAAGTATTGAGCCTGTGTTTGCCTTTGCGGCATTAGTGCTTAACCACCTACGCGTGTTACGTGTTATGCTTATTGGTAAGCGTAACGGCATGAGCCCGCAAGAAGTTAAAGCGATGTTGCCACCTTTTATTAAGCCTACTCACTATGTGTCATAATGCGTAAAGGAGACTTTCATTGTATGGCCTCAGACAGTGTTCATTTTGACACCAGTCAACTTGTTGATCATTTACCAGAAATTTTGGATCAATATCCGAGTGTACTTAATGAAAATGACTTATCATTTCTTAAAGATATAAATGCTATTGAAGATGACGCTTCTCGAATTGAACAATTAGATTTTTTTTATTCTGTAAGAGCTAAGAAAATTATTGAAGGATATCAAAATTCATTAAAAAGAAAGATAGTCGGCCATTTAAATAAAACATCGTTAACTGATCCACATGAAGGTTATTTAGTGGGTACAATTGAACGCTCTGGACCAAAAATTCAATTAGAGCAAACCGCAACAATGTTAGCGAATTTTAGAGATCCTATTTCAAATCAAAGAATGTTTGAAGTGGGCACTTCTCAAGCCGAGACATATCTACTTGCAGATAATCCTGAAAAAAAGTTTACCAGCAATTATTTAGCAGACGAAGTTTCAATCGAAAAAAATGAAGCAACAACCGAAATTTTTGATGCCAGAATGTCACTTAAACAACGAGTGCTTAAATTTGCGTTTACAAAAGCTCCAGGCCTTACTCGCACACTTCTAAAAACCTCATGAACTACAAAATAGCTATTGTTGGAACACAAGAAACTGTAGGAGGCTTTGCCTTACTAGGAGTAGATGTTGTAGGTGTAAGTGGTAACAAAGAGGCTCTAGAACGTATTTTTGAACTAAAGAAAACACTTGTAAAAGACAAGCAAGGCGTAGAGCGCAATCAGTATGGGATTATATTTGTCACCGAAGATTTGATGACAAATATAACTCCAGACGATCAAAAAAAACTAAGCCGTAGTGCGCTGCCAGCCGTTATTGCCCTACCAAGCCGTAGTGGTAGTAGCGGGTATAGCGAAGAGCGTCTACGCAGCATAGCAGAACGGGCAATTGGTTCTGATATTCTTTCGTAATTTATTTCTTCATTTCTTTTCTCGTATTATGCCATCTATTATTAAAATTATCGGACCGCTTGTAGTAGCCGATAACATGCAACAAGCTAAAATGTTCGAGCTTGTAAAAGTTTCTAACGAAAAGCTAATTGGGGAAGTAATCGAACTAAACGGCGATACTGCCTCTATTCAGGTTTACGAGGAAACTTCTGGTATTACTCCAGGAGAACCAGTAGAGCTAACTGGTCAAACATTATCTGTAGAACTAGGGCCTGGTCTTATGGAATCTATTTACGATGGTATTCAGCGACCATTAAAATTAATTGAGCAAGAAGCTAAAAGCCCATTTATTACCCGTGGTATTGACGTACCAGGGCTTAGTCGTAGCAGGAAATGGGACTTTACCGCTGTTGCAAAAGAAGGGGATAAGGTAAATGGAGGTGATGTGCTTGGCACCGTGCCAGAAACAACGCTTATTGAACACAAGGTTATGGTTCCACCTAGTATTAGCGGAACGGTTAAGAGTATTAAAAATGGAAGCTTTACCATTCAAGATACAGTTGCAGTTATTGCTACTGAAGACGGTGACAAAGAAGTAATCATGCTTCAAAAATGGCCAATTCGTATTCCTCGCCCAAGTAACGGTAAAATTGCTCCAAACGAACCGCTTGCTACTGGAACTCGTATCCTCGATACACTATTCCCAATTGCTAAAGGCGGTGCTGGTGCTATTCCTGGGCCATTTGGTGCTGGTAAAACGGTAACACAGCAAGGTCTTGCAAAGTACTGCAATGCTCAAGTAATTGTTTATATTGGTTGTGGTGAACGTGGAAACGAAATGACAGAAGTGTTAACAGAATTCCCACACCTTAAAGATCCAAATACCGGTGAGCCATTAATGAAACGAACGGTGATGGTAGCAAATACCTCTAACATGCCAGTAGCTGCTCGTGAAGCGAGTGTGTATACAGGTATTACCATTGCAGAATACTACCGAGATATGGGTTACGATGTAGCACTGATGGCCGATAGTACTTCTCGTTGGGCGGAAGCCATGCGTGAAATGTCTGGACGTCTACAAGAAATGCCAGGTGAAGAAGGGTACCCAGCGTACCTGGGTTCACGTACTGCTAGTTTCTACGAACGTGCTGGTGCAGTTGATTGTTTAGGTGGAGACGGTCGCAAAGGTTCACTTAGTGTTATTGGTGCAGTAAGCCCTCCCGGTGGAGACTTCTCTGAACCAGTGACCCAAAACACTCTACGTGTAACAAAGACCTTCTGGGCGCTTGATAGTAAGCTTGCGTACAAACGTCACTTCCCAGCCATTAACTGGTTACAAAGTTATAGTTTATACGCAGAAAGTCTTACGCCATTCTTCTCACGCGAAGTATCAGACGACTTTATGCCACAACGTCTTTGGGCACAAAACATTCTACAAGACGAAGCAAAGCTAGAAGAAATTGTACGTTTGGTTGGTGTAGATGCGCTTTCACTAAAAGAACAGCTGACATTAGAGGTAGCTAGGATGATTCGTGAGGATTTCCTATTCCAAAATGCATTCGATCCAAATGATGCCTACACCTCACTAAGTAAGCAGTACCGTATTCTTAAATTAATTAAAACGTTTGCAGATGCTGCAGAACCAGTAATTGTTCAAGAGGACTTCGACTTTAATAAAGTTCGCAAACTAGCCGTTAAAGACGACGTTGCCCAAGCTCACTTTACACCAGAGGAGGAAGTAGAAAAGGTATTTGATGACCTAGAGAAGAAGGTAGAAAAAGCAATGGCAGGATTAATGAATTAAGTATTAGTATTAAAAAGAAAGACCTCGCCAGTGAGGTCTTTTTTATTACCCGCTGTTCATTTTTGTCGACCTGCCTGCCGATAGGCTGGTACAAAAACGAACCAAAAAAATCATGGCAAACAATACTTCGGCAAGC
>CAYSVN010000061.1:0-2062 GCA_964434585.1 uncultured Candidatus Peribacteria bacterium
ATAAATAAAAGAGATAAGCTTTATAGACTTTGACGTGAACAGATAGCACAACACGAGAGAGTTTTGTTTGCCATGATTTTTTTGGTTCGTTTTTGCATCGGCAAAAATGAACAATATATCATCCATATATAACCTGGGTGGGTTGTTATTTTCACTTAATAATGTATCATTTTGCTATGAAAGGACTCCTTATTTGCGGCGGACTTGGTACGCGACTTAGACCCCTTACCGAGGTAACACATAAGAGCTTACTACCTGTGTACGATAAGCCGTTAATTATGTATCCACTGAATGTACTTGTTAAAGCTGGTATTAAAGAAATTATGATTATTACCGCACCAGAACAAGCAGGGAAATTTATGCAATTTTTAGGAAGCGGAGAACGGTTTGGCTGTGAATTTAGTTTCAGAATTCAAGAGCGACCAGGTGGCATTGCTCAGGTACTTGGCATGGCCGAAGCTTTTGCTGCTGGTGATAGCATCTGTGCTGTGTTAGGCGATAATATTTTCCTTGATGATTTAAGCGAAGACATTAAAGCTTTTAATGGTGGTGGGCATTTATTTGTAACAGAGGTGCCAGACCCAGAACGTTTTGGTGTGGTAGAAATGAATAATGGTAAAGTTGTGTCAGTAGAAGAAAAGCCTAAGAATCCTAAAAGTAATTTAGCTGGTACTGGTTGCTACGTTTACGATAACCGTTGTTTCGAGGTTGTACGCAACCTAAAGCCTTCTTACCGTGGAGAATTAGAAATTACCGATGTTAATAAATGGTACCTAGACCAAGGTGAGTTGCAGGCTTCTGTACTACAAAAATACTGGATTGATGCCGGTACGTTTGATAGCTTACTTGATGCTAGTAATGCTATCTATGCAGAAAAAAAACAATCATTACAAGAAAATAGCAGCAGTATAGATACTGTTAGTAAGAAACAAGAGAACGCATCTGTCACGGCCTAAGTATTTTCAAACAACATGTAAGCCAGTAGTATTGTTTTATATTACTTTCCTTATTTTTTTATGAATACTCCCCCTCTTTCGTATGGTAGCGCCTTAAGCCTTACGATTAATAACTTTAAAAGGCTTTTGCCAAAATTTATTATTGGTGCTCTTGTCTTTGGTATTATTATGGCACTTGTGCAAAGTAATTTTGCTCCTAACCCTGCTGCAATGCTAGGTGGTGACCTTGGTGCACTAATGGCAGCTAGTGAAAATGGTGATCCAGAAGCGATGGCTAATGCGCTTGCAGCTATGGAAAACAGTGGATCACTAGACCTTGACCCTGCAGCTATGGCAGGCATGGCTAGCACAACTATGTTGTTCTTTTTATTTATTATGGCTATTAACGCCCTAGCAACACTGTACTACTTTAATGTTAGCCTTGGTGCCAGCGGTACATTTGGTGATGTTATAAAAGTATCACTAAAGAAACTACTACCATATATTGGCTTAGTTATTGTGCTTGGTATTATCTCGTTTATTTGGGTACCACTACTTGGTATTATTATTGCCATTGCTGTTATGCCTAAGCTGATGTTTTCTGTCATGATTTTACTGCACGAAAATAAAGGTGTGGTTGATAGTATTAAAGCAAGCTGGAAACGTACCAATGGTTATTGGTTACCAATTTTTGGCTATACGATTCTTACTGTTATTTTAATGGCAATTGTATCTATTGTTATTATTGCTGTACTTGGATTTATTCCTGGTGGCATGTATCTTTCTGCAATTGTTTCACAATTACTCCAAGCCTTTATGGTGGTGTTTATTGTTGTAATGGGTACGCTTATCTTTGCACATCCAAAAGCAACGGTTGCTACTAGTACTCCTGTAGCACCAGTAGAAACAACTTCTTAAAAATTTACAGTAAAAAAATCATTTTTTAGGTAATCAGAATTTCAGAATATCAGGTCTCAATGCATACAGATTGTTGAGACCTGATATTCTATTGCCTGATATTCTGATATCCTAGTATTACCTTATGTCAACACAACAAATAACAGCGGCCGTAGACCATCTTAAATCTGGAAATATCGTTTTGCATGCCACGGAAACATGTTATGGCT
>CAYSVN010000061.1:2162-7405 GCA_964434585.1 uncultured Candidatus Peribacteria bacterium
GACCATCTTAAATCTGGAAATATCGTTTTGCATGCCACGGAAACATGTTATGGCTTTACGTGTGATATTACGAACCAGGCGGCGGTTAAACAATTGTTCGACTTAAAAAAACGCGGTTACTTAAAGCCTGTTAGCGCGTTATTTAGTAGTGTGGCCATGGCTCAGCAGTATGTACAGTGGAATGAAACTGCAAACCAATTAGCGCAAAAGCACTTACCGGGGCCGCTTACCATTATTTTACCACTACGCGAAGATGCTCCCTCATCACTTTATCCTACACCAAGTGGCGGTGGTACTATAGGTGTAAGAATCTCGAGTCACCCTACTGTTCTGGCTTTAGTACAACAATTTAACGGGCCACTTGTTACTACATCTGCTAACACTTCTGGCTCACCATGCTGCTACCGAGTAGAAGATGTGCTCAAACAATTTGGGCAATACGTTACAGACCAGTATACTAATTTACCGTTCTTTGTTTTAGAGGATACCCCACTTGTTAATGCTCTTCCTTCTACCGTTGTGGATTGTACAAATAATAAGATGACAATAGTAAGAAATGGTGTTATTGAACTATAAATTTATACAAAAGGCTTGGATTAGCGATACATCATCTGCCCCCACGTTGCCCCTACACGTTCGTACACCTTTTAAAAAGTATACTAAAAAACAGAACGATAGATCGCGCCAATGGTTCTTGGGTTCTGGGTATTGAAGACGAATTATAAATGAGGTACTCTTAAATGCACACCACAATATATAGTATTTCGCTTACCACGACAGACACTACATCTTGTGTTTCCCTTCTAACCGTTTTTACCCCGTATTTACCATGTCTGCCGCGTCTGCAACTACTAAAACTCCTACAAATACCACTACTGATTCTCTCGCTATTATCGATAGAGATGGTAACAGTCACTCATTTGACCCTTACCGTATTAAACGTGCTATTGAGCTTGCTTTTAAGAGCGTACACAACATTGCTCCTGACGGTGAACTTAATGACACACTTACAACATCGGTTGATACTATTACCAGAGCGGTTAGTTTATATTTAATCCAAAATTACAAAGAGATTAAAGTAGAAGCGATTCAAGATGTAGTTGAGCAAGAATTAATGCGTCAAGAATATTACGAAGTTGCAAAAGCATACATTGTGTACCGAAATACTCGTGCTACTGAGCGCCAACGTGATATTTTTAGTAAGCGTCTTAACCTTAAGCCTTACGAATACCCAGAATTACTTGAGTACAACGATGCTATTCGTCACTCATACTGGATTCACACTGAATTTAACTTTACAAGCGATGTTCAAGACTTTAAAGCTCGTATTAACGATGTTGAGCGAAGTGCTATTACCAATACTATGCTAGCGATTTCCCAAATTGAAGTTGCCGTTAAAACATTCTGGGGAGATGTTTACAAAAAAATGCCAAAACCAGAAATTGGTGCAATCGGTGCTACGTTTGCAGAAAGTGAAGTTCGTCACCACGATGCATACTCTCACCTACTAGAAATTCTTGGTCTTAATGAAGAATTCTCTAAGTTAAAAGACAACCCTGTTATTATGAAGCGTGTAAACTATCTAGAAGATGCTCTACGTCACGCACGTAGTGATGACAATAAAGAATATACTGAGTCTATTTTACTTTTTGCTCTCTTTATTGAGCATGTTTCATTGTTTTCTCAGTTCTTTATTATGATGGCCTTTAATAAACACCGCGACCGTCTTAAAGGTGTTTCAAACGTAGTAGAGGCTACTTCTAAAGAAGAGCAGATTCATGGAAACTTTGGAATTGATCTTATTAAAATTGTTAAAGAAGAAAACCCAAGTTGGTTTAATCATGAACATTCAGCTCGCGTTCAAGACCTTTGCCGTAAAGCGCTTGATGCAGAGTCAGAAGTTATTGATTGGATTTTTGAGGCTGGCGAACTTGATTTCCTACCAAAAGCTACTGTTAAAGAATTTATTAAAAACCGATTTAATATGTCTCTTAAGAGCATTGGTATTGAGCCAGTATTTGAAACTGACGCCGAAATTCTTAAGGAGTCAGATTGGTTTGATGATGAAATTATTGGCACAAAACATGGAGATTTCTTTGTTAAACGTTCTATTAACTACAATAAACGTAGTAAGAGCATTACGGTTGATGACCTTTTCTAACACAATTTTTTAATTCTTGTTCTATTGCGCGTTGGCGTTGTTGAACCTCTTTCCACCTTCCCCTTTTACCCTATGTACTGGTTAACCGATTATACGCGTCAATTCTTAGATCACGGCTATTTAGTTGATGATATGACGCCCGAAGAACGTATTCGTATTATTGCTGACCGTGCGGAGGAAATTAACGGTATTGAAGGTTTTGCGGATAAGTTTTTTGACTACATGTCTCGTGGTTGGTACTCACTTGCTTCACCAGTTTGGTCTAACTTTGGTAATGATCGTGGACTGCCTATTAGTTGTTTTGGTAGCTATATTGAAGATGACATGGGTGAAATTTTATACACGCAAGCAGAAGTAGGAATGATGAGTAAGCTTGGCGGTGGAACTTCTGCTTATTTTGGAGCCCTGCGTGAACGTGGCGCTGCTATTAATAAAAATGGTCAGTCTTCTGGCTCAGTACACTTTATGCAACTACTTGATAAAATGATTGATGTGGTTAGCCAAGGTGCTACCCGCCGTGGACAGTGTGCGCCTTACTTACCATTAGAACACCCAGATGCTGATGAATTTTTAAATGTTGGAACTGAAGGACACCCTATCCAAAAACTAACCCACGGTGTGACTGTTGGTGACCAGTGGATGCAGGAAATGATTGATGGTGACCAGGATAAACGTAAGCTATGGGCGAAGGTTATTCAGCGTCGTGGTGAAATTGGTTACCCTTACATTTTATTTAGCGATAATGTTAACAATTACACTGTTGATGTTTATAAGGATAAAGACATGAAAATTTGGGCTAGTAACCTTTGTACCGAAATTATGCTTCCAAGTAAGCAAGATGAATCGTTTGTATGTGTACTGAGTTCTATTAACGTACTACATTACGATGACTGGAAAGACACTGATGCTGTAGAAACTATGATTTACTTTTTAGATGCTATTATTACGGAGTTTTTAGAAAAACTAGAGGTTTACCGCGATAGCGAAAGTACTGAAGATAACCGTACATTCCAATTTATGGAGCGTGCTTATAACTTTGCCAAGCGTCACCGTGCGCTTGGAATGGGAATCCTTGGGTGGCACTCACTACTGCAATCTAAAATGATGGCGTTTGAGAGCCGTGATGCAGCCAAGCTTAATGTAGAAATCTTTAAACATGTACAAACAAAGTCTTACGAAGCATCTGCAGCATTAGCCGAGAAGTTTGGTGAACCAGAAGTACTTAAAGGGTACGGTCGCCGTAATACTACAACTATGGCAGTTGCTCCTACTACATCGTCTGCGTTTATTTTGGGACAAGTGTCACAAGGCATTGAGCCTATTTGGAGTAACTGTTACGTTAAAGATTTGCAATTTATTAAGGCTACTATTAAAAATCCACTTCTAGAAAAACTTCTAGAAGAAAAAGGTAAAAATACCGATGAGGTATGGAAAGATATTCGTAACCACGATGGTTCTGTACAACATTGTGACTTCCTTAGTGATGAAGAGAAAGAAGTCTTTAAAACTTACCCAGAGCTAGATCAAATGGCTATTATTAACCAAGCGGCTACACGTCAAAAATTTATTGACCAAGGACAATCACTTAACGTTATTATCCACCCAGATACTCCAGCTAAGGATATTAACGAACTTTATATTGCAGCCTGGAAACTTGGTATTAAAACGCTTTACTACCAACACAGCATGAACGCAGCTCAGCAGTTAAACCTCAAAAAAGTTTGCGCTGCTTGTGAGGGATAAATAAAATCAATATTACTGTATTTGAAACTGCCTCCTGCCCTCCCCAAATTACAACTACCTCCTACTACTATATGATTTACAAACCTAAAATTGGCTACAAATGAAAAAGATGCGTAAACCGCTAGGATCGACGCATCTTTTCCTGCAACACTTAAATGAATAAATGTTTGATCGCATACATATTTAAGCAGGTTTAAAGAATCGTAGCAAACTTTTTGTTTTTTACTCACATATTTTTTATGTACACATATTTCAAAAAACATTTTTTTTATAACTTTAACCCACAATACTATGAAAACGTATATTATTACTTATGACTTAAATCAATCTGGTCAAAAACATAAGCTCATGGATAAGCTTTTAGAAGACTGTACAAGTATTAGAGCATTGGAATCTTGCTGGTTTTTAAAGACCAATAATCCTATAAGAGACATTTATGACTATTTATCTCCAGCTTTTGATAAAAATGATCGAATTTTTATTTCTGAAATTACAAGTAATTGGATTGGGCTAATTAATAATGAGGTCACTCAGTTTTTAAAGTCTTAACTTTTATGGTTATTAACCCGGTGCACACTACAGTTGTTCCGGGTTATTTATGTGGAACCATGTTTGAATGAGTAGCTTGTGCCCTGCAAGCGGAGAAGTCGATCACTTTACTGCCCGAAACAAAGGTGTCCCATTAAATGATGGATCGATGATTATAGACTTTGACGCGAGCAGGTGGCACAACACGAGAAAGTTTGGTTCCACATGATTTTTTTTGGTTCGTTTTTTGTATCGACAAAAAATGAACATACGAAGTAATGTTTGTAACAACCTTTAAACCACACCGTTCTAAAAAGTACTATGAATACTGTAACAATCGAAGACTTTACGGCTATAGAAATTTGCACAGGCACCGTGCTTACCTGTGAACCATTCCCCGAAGGACGCTTTAGCAGCCATATTTTAACAATAGACTTTGGTGAAACGATTGGTATTAAAAAATCGTTAGCGCGTCTTACTCCACATTACGATGATTTTGCTACGCTAGTTGGTATTCAAGTGCTGGCGGTGGTTAACTTTCCGCCTAGACAAATTGGTAAACATAAGTCGGAATGCTTAACGCTTGGTGTGCATGATAGCGATGGCAATGTAGTACTTATAAGACCGGAACATACAGTGCCAGATGGAGAAAAGCTTTGTTAAAAAAGGCTCCATCTGTTTAAGAATGGAGCCTTAGCGGAGAATAACTGGACTCGAACCAGCGACCTTTGGATTAAAAATCCAACGCTCTACCAGCTGAGCTACACACCCGAGTCGGGATAACAGGATTCGAACCGTGCAACCTCTGGCT
>CAYSVN010000062.1:0-3225 GCA_964434585.1 uncultured Candidatus Peribacteria bacterium
CCTAGGTCATTACAGTGCATTATAGCTGCCCACTGCAATGCGTATGGCGCCATAAGCTTACGATACTCGTTATTAGAGGCTCCGTAGTAATAATAGGCACGTTGGTTATACATACAACCTATTAATCCTGCTACTGGTTGATCGTCTTTATAAGCAATGAAACAAAATGCATTGGGGATTTTTTTTAAAAAAACTTCAAATTGATTAGATGAAGGTGGGGTTATTCCTTGCCTAACTGCTGTTTTTCTTACCAGCTCTTTATATGCGGCAACATCTAATACCTTTTTAACAGTAATATCATGCTTTTTAGCCACCTTAATATTGTAACGCCCTTTTGGTTTCATTTGCTGTAGCAACTCCTTCTCACTTAATGTTAAATCAATAACCCTAGATGCTTCTGGCTGCTCATGCCTACTGCTAATACTCCATGGGTTTTTAAAATCTACCTCTGTAAAAGGCGAGCTATACAAACAAATACATCTTTCTTTATTGGTGGCTTCTTTTATTAATTGTAGGATAGATGTAGGTAGCATCATGTCTTCATCATGCCTAGATATGGGTCCTCTTGGTATATCCCAAGCGCTATACCCGCCTGTTGTTTTATCAATTACTACTAAGGCTGCCTCTTCTATATTTTTGTTATCATTTAAGAGTGCGTAAATACGAACTTCGCGACCAAGAGTTTCTTGGTAAGCTTTCCATTCTAACGATTGCCAAAGATTATTTTGAGACTGCTTATTTAGCCATGTTTGGTAGTGGTTAAATTCTGCCGAAGAAGAAAGGGTTATGAGTTCCATGTTCCACTCTATCTTAAAGGGATTAGCGGTTAGGTGCTAGGGATTAGTATTACAGTTAAATACTAATCCCTAAACCCTTGTTTATTCTTTTGAAGAAATCTATTATTTACTTCGTGAATAAGATATCCATAAATCCAACAATGGCAGTTGCGGAAGTTATTGCACTATTGCCTGACGCAGCAGATTTATTGCAACAGTATGGTATGAATTGTAGTAGTTGTAGTATCGGTGGTCAGGAAACTTTAAAGCAAGCAGTCGAACTTCACAGCTTTGATGATGATATGACTGCAGATTTGTATAGTGATTTAGAATTACTTTTAGAAGAAGCTCAGCAAAACATGGGAGATTTACCAATAATTAGTGACGAAGCGGTAACATTTATTGCAACTATAGCAAGTCAGCATAAAGAAAAAGGCTCTATTATAGAGCTTAATCTGGACGAAGGTGGAAATTTCTTTTTAGAATTTCTGCAAACAATGCCTAAAAACCGTCATGTATTTCACCAAGATAATCAGTATAAATTTATTATTAATGATCTTTGTTTACTTCGTTTATCTGGCGCCTCCATCAGTGTTAGCGATGGTCGCTTGAAGCTCGATGTACCAAGTAGTGGTAATAGTGGCTGTGGGTGCGCTAATCCTAGTGATGGTCTCGGTTGTGGGTGTCATACATAAATTAATAAACTTTATTTACTGGACTTTGGCTTTGGTGACGACGCTGTAAACCTGATTTCATTTTTTTAATTTCTTGATCTTCCTTTTCTTCTTTAGCTACTTCCTCTTTGCTTTTCAGATTACTAATATCTTGTTGTATTTTCCATTCTTCTCCATCTAGCCCTACACTATTACCTTCCCATTCTCCAATCTTCTCAATGCGATTAGTGACGACTTTTCTTATTTCATCATGTTTCATTCCTATATCGAATGCTTTTTCTGAAAATTTGAATAATAAATCATAAAAAACATCCCTACGATCTGACCAAATTTTTTGAATAGCAGGGTCAATACTACCTAATAATTCTTTTGCTGCTTTTAATGTATCTAGCTGTGTGGCGATTGACGCAGATACTGGCGTGCTACTCTCTGGTGAAATATAATGACTTATAACTTTTTCTTTGTTTTGTTGCTTTATTTTCGCGTCGAACATCTTTTCTCTATTGCGAGCAGCCGAATTGCTATTTATTCTCTTAAATTTCATAATATTATTATAACATATTTTACTATTTTAATCAATATACCATTGATCTTCATCATCGTATCATAATTGCTACTATTTACTAAAATTCACTTATGAAAACTATCACTTCAATACTTACGCTCTTTGCACTTACTGTTACATTGCTACCAGTGCAAGGGATTGCTTTAGTAGCTGCTCCAAAGCCATTTACAGACGTGCCAGCGAATCATGTACATGCAGATGCTATTGGAACTTTAAAAGCACGTGGTGTGTTACAAGGGTACGAAGATGGAACCTACCAAGCAGATAGACCAATGCAACGTGATGAGTTTACAAAAACGGTCATGGCTGGCCGTGGAGATAATGAAGATTTTAAAGGAGAAAATTGTTTTCCAGATATTGCCGATGGTTGGTCATCACCTTATATTTGTACTGCTTTGGCAGAAGGAGTAGTGGCAGGGGATCCAGATGGTAATTTTTATCCTGAACGACTTATTAATTTTGCAGAAGCTGGTAAAATTTTAGCATTAGCATACGGGCAAGATATTAATGTCTGGAGCCCAGACTGGTATGAACCTTATGCTAGAGCACTAGAGAGCTCACGTGCGATTCCAGGTAGTATTAATAGCTTTGAACACAATGTAACAAGAGGAGAAATGGCAGAAATGATGTGGCGTATGCGTGACGAAATTGTGACAAAAGAAAGTAAGGGTTACTTAAATGTTAAATACCCAGAAGTGACTGTTGATTTTTCGAGCCGGACTATTGAACGAGCACAAACTTGCGATGATATTCGTGCTGTAATTAGTGAAGCAAATCGTGTCAGTTATAGTATTGCTCAACCAAGTATTATGATAATGGAAGATTCTGCAGTCGACTCTGCGGCTGCGCCTATGGCTGCAACCCGTAACCAAGAAAGTGAAGTGGCAACCAGTAAAAACTTTTCTGATACTAATGTGCAAGTGGAAGGTGTCGATGAAGGTGATAGCGTAAAAACAAATGGCACTACGTTATTTAAGGTTAATAACAAGCAGGTAGCTCTTATTAATGTTAATACTATGGAAATTGATAGTACAATTGATTACTCTGGCAATAGTATTAATCCAACGGCACTTTATTTGTATGATAATTACTTGGTGGTACTGGCAACAAAGTGGCAAGAAGGTACTGGCGGTGGCTGGTTAGATGGTGGAAATTTTGGTGGTGTAATTGTGCCACTGCCGCAGCGACCAAGGCGTGAACGGATTGCGAT
>CAYSVN010000062.1:3235-7230 GCA_964434585.1 uncultured Candidatus Peribacteria bacterium
CGACACCAGTAAGCCAACACTGCTTCGTACTATTGATGCTGAAGGAACAACAGTTTCTTCTCGTAGAATTGATGACAAAGTATATCTTGTTACTCAAAATTACTTAACTCGCTATGGATCAACACCACTTAAAGATCGTAGTGATAAAGACCTACTTCCAGCTATTACAGATTCAGCATTTGGTACGAGTTCTGTAGATTGTAATGATATTGCATTTATCCCTAGAGTTCGCGAGCCTAATTTAATTTCTGTACTAATAATTGATATTGATGATGAAATTGAGGTGCAACAAGAGACAATGGTTGGCTCAGCTCAACATATTTATGCCTCACAAAACCATTTATATATTGCTAACCCACAATGGAATTACCGCTGGAGTGGCCGAAATAGTTCTTCACAACAGCAGACAGCTGTCTTTAAGTTTGACTTAGGAGACGATACTAATTTGTTAAGCCAAGGCGCTGTTGCTGGACATCCACTTAATCAGTTTTCATTCGATGAATATAATAATCATTTACGTGTTGCTACTACGTTAAATGCTTGGGACCAAGATGTCTCCACGAATAATGTTTATGTGCTTAATCAGGCTATGAAACAAGTTGGTGCCATAGAGAATATTGCTCCGGGTGAGCGTATTTTTTCTACTCGTTTTATGGGAGACCGTCTTTATATGGTTACCTTTAGGCAGGTAGACCCTTTGTTTGTTATTGATATGGCTAATCCTGCCAATCCAACTATTTTAGGTAAGCTTAAAATTCCTGGTTTTAGTAATTATTTACATCCTTATGATGCTAACCATATTTTAGGTTTTGGAAAAGATGCCGATAGTGAAACTGGTAGAGCAGAAGGGATGAAGGTGGCCTTGTTTGATGTTACTGATGTTACTGATCCTAAGCAAAAATATTCATTAACGTTAGGCGATAGAGGAACCGATAGTCCGCTGCTATGGGATCATAAGGCGCTATTGTTTGAACGAGATCGCAACCTACTTGCTTTTCCGATTACCGTTTACAATGGTGAAAATATAGAGAATGAATGGGATTGGGGTTCGCCAGTATTCCAGGGTGCTTATGTATTTAATATTACACCCGAAATTGGCTTTCAATTAAAAGGTAGTATTTCTCATTACGATGAAGAAGATGAGCTTAAAGCAGGAGATCGTTGGTATCCAAGTGGGGAAAAATCGATTGATAGAATTGTACGTATTAATACTGATTTGTTTACTATCTCTCCTACCGAAATTCATAAACATACGGAAAGTGGTTTGCAGTATCTGGATGAAGTGAAAATCGATTAGAGCCTTGCTTTGTGGAAAAAAAAGACGATGTAGAAAGAGAAGAAAATTACCTTCTTTCTATTCTTCTTTTTCTTTCTCTTCCACTTTTTAAAACAAAAAAAGAATGTAATTAAATCTTATAATACTCTTTATACCACTCTACAAACTTTGGCACACCTACACTAATAGGAGTTTTAGGGTCATACCCCAGTTTAGTTTTAGCATGCTGTATACTAGCCTCACTACGTTTGATATCACCAGGCTGCATTGGCATTAAATTTATGTTTGCCTTTTTATTAAGAGTTTCTTCAATAGCGTTAATATATGCCATTAGCTCTTCGGTTCTGCCACCAGCTAAGTTAAAAATTTCACAATCATAGTTTTTATCAATACTAGCTATTACTCCACTTACAATATCATCTACATAAGTAAAGTCTCGTTGCATTTTTCCTTCACCAAACACTGGCAATGGTTCGCCTTTAGCAATTTTATCTGTAAAGATAAATAGCGCCATATCTGGACGACCATAAGGTCCATATACGGTAAAAAATCGTAAACCGGTAGTACATAGTCCAAATAAATGGTTATAGCTATGTGCTACAAGCTCATTACTCTTTTTACTGGCAGCATATAACGAACTAGGAACATCTGTTGTTTGTGTTTCAAGCGATGGATAAATACCACTGTGTCCATAAACAGAGCTAGAGCTAGCATAAATAAGTCCGCCAACATTGTGCTCTTTACAGGCATCAATAACATGCTGGAATCCAACGATGTTTGTTGTAACATATTCCATTGGTTTTTCTATGCTGTAGCGCACGCCAGCCACAGCTGCTAAGTGGCATACTCGGTTTTCTTGCGAAGTATCTAAGGTTTTAATGACAGCATTAACTTCATCTTTATTTTTTAAATCGCCACGTACAACTGTAAAATTTGGGTATTGCTCTAAAATTTTATTACGAGCTTCTTTTAACTCTGGATCATAATAATCATTAAAGTTATCAAATCCAATAACGTTATCACCACGTTCAAGCAGTGCCTTTGCTGTATGGAAACCAATAAATCCGGCTGAACCGGTAAGAAGAATATTCATAAGGATATCTTACTGCTCTTGGGCTTTGTTTACAATCGTCTCTGATGAGTTATTATTTTTCTGTATTTTTTGCTAAATTTAAAGCAGCCTCGTATAAGGCTTCTATGTTATCTCTACGCCATAACAATTCTGATTTATATTTTTCATGTGTCTCTAAAAAACAACAACTGATAATGCTTTCAATGTCACTATTACTAAGCTTTTTAATATCGTTCATTATTTCCTTAAAACAATTTACGGCATTTTCATTTTGGACCAACAAGCCAGCTCCAGTAACGTACGGTAGTTTTCTGTGTTCCTTTGGTATGTATTCTATGCTAAATATAAATTCATTCATTCGATCTTGATTACTTGCGTCTTTACTTAAAATGTTAACGTCTTCAAAAAGTAAGACGTCATTTGCAATATATCTTCCTTCTTCGTCAATCATTCCTTGGTCACAACCATCACAAGTTGATCCTAGAAAAATATTTATTATTGTGCGCCTATAGACATCATTTTTATTAACAACATCTGGGTTAAAACTTCGAATAGAAGTTGCATTTTCAATATAAGGACTGCCGTCATAAATTTTTCCATTATATTCGACAGCTTGATTTTCTAACATAGGAAAATTTAATAATTTACCAGCTTCTACACAAGCCATTTTACGTGTGAATTCTGTTGGCTCTAACTCCTTTAAAAGGTATTTATTGCCATTCGTATCTTTTATAATTATAACCTCTCTTCCATTAATTTCTTCATTTCCTCTTTCTTTTTCAGCAGCTTCTAGGTCCTCTTCGCCAAGTAATTGTTTAACATTCCTGCTTGTAGCTTGCATCATTTCTACAAATAATCTTGCATAATGCTTATTAGCCGCCTCTGTATATTTTTCATATGGATTTGGTTCGTCTGATTTTTCTTGATTCATCAAATAATTATAACATTTTTTTAATGTAAAAGGAATTTATGATTATTATCAAGATATACTTTATTGAATGGTGCTATCTATATTGATGACTGATGAATTAAAATACTTTCCAATAGCCTTTTTTATCTTTAAATAGTTTTAACGTATGAATAAGATATAAAATAATGATGATATTGATAAACGTAAAAATAATAAACGGTAACCTGGTTGAGAGTAATTCTGGCACCGCTGCTTGATGTTTTTTTACATAAAGGATATCCCCAACAAACAAACCAATTTCTACAATTAACCCTACCTGAATAGAGTTTTTAGTGACATCTAATTCTCTTCTTCTTATACCTATTAATGTTTGATACCCCATTAATACTGATATTGCAGTTAAAAATAAAAAATCAGTTCGCCATGCTAACGTCTTCATCCATGGTGTATAACTTGCTAGCTTTATTGATACATCCATAATTCCCTGTGCCAAAACATTAAGAGCCATAAAATAAACAAGCCATACTATATGTTTAGGGAATTTTTTAAGCTTGCCTGCATTGGTATCAAAGATTCTTCTTGTTTGGTGTTCAACAAAATTTCCAATTGATTCAATGTAATGTTGGTTTTTATTCATCATTTTATTATAGCCTATAATGTTGTTTTATTGAATATTATTTAATGGGGCACGCAGTGGTTCAATGTTCGGACTGACATTGTAGATACTTACAGGCAAC
>CAYSVN010000063.1:0-4110 GCA_964434585.1 uncultured Candidatus Peribacteria bacterium
TATAATGTACTTCTAAAACTTTTAAAGAAACATCCTCTTAAGTCATCTTGAACCATAAGTAATAACTTGCTTTCCTGGTTTTTGTGTTTTTAATAGATAAAGTACTTCATCATCTTTACATCGTAATTCCATAGCATTGACTGCTGGTTCTAAGCTTGATTGCACCAATTTAAGTGGCTGACCATTAAGCTCTATCCACACACCTGGCCATGGCGTTAACGCTCGTACTGCTCTATCAAGCTCTACTGCTGTTAGTTGTGTATAGTCTAATTGGCCATCGCTTTTTTTAAGCATACAGCACATGGTTACTTTAGTTTCATCTTGTGGTTGTTGTAACGCTTCCATACCTTTTTCATCAATCATATTTAAGGTTTCTATAAGTGCTTTGGCACCGACGTCTTTCATCTTGCTATAAAGTGTCTCTGTTGTTTCGCGGTCTTCTATCGGCATACTAATGCTATGTAACACATCACCAGCATCTAGTTCATACGCCATTTTCTGGACACTTACACCGGTTTCTTTGGCACCTTGCCAAATTGCATAGTGGATAGGGGCGGCACCACGCAGATGGGGGAGTAGTGAGCCATGCACATTTAATGGTGCTATCTTAGGTAATGCTAACACTTTACGTGAAAGAATTTGGCCATACGCTACCACAATTAGATAATCTGGCTGCGGATAACTTTGTAGTTTTTCGAGCTCTTTAGAAACCTTTTCTGGCTGCCAAACTTCTATGCCATGCTGCTGTGCCAATACCTTTACTGGCGGAGCTGTCAGTATTTTTTTCCGGCCTACTGGTCTATCTGGCTGGGTAATAACTAGTATTACATCTGTTAATTCATCATCAATTAATGCCTGCAAGCTAGGGACTGCAAAATCTGGTGTACCAAGAAAAATAGCTGTTTTTTTCATATTTTTAAGAGAGGTTTTCTTATTTAAATTTATAAAATTAGTGAATAGTGGTTAGTGATTAGGATTTAATAATACACTAATCACTATAATCTAACCACTAATCACTAGTTTCTTCTTGTATAAAAACACCTGCCTCACTACACTCATATTCATGGCTGAAATGTCTAAAAGAGATCAACGGCTTGCTAGCGAGGTTCGTAAAGAGCTTACAAAAGCAATGAACCAAAGTCCTCCAGAATTAGGGATGATTACTATTACTGAAGTTTTAATTTCTGACGATTGGTCTGTAGCTACTATTTGGTTTTCGGTGCTTGGTACACATGATAGCGATGTTGTTTTAACATGGATTAATACCAATCAGCCTCGTTGGAAAAAAGCGCTGGGAGCCTTGGAACGAAAGCGTATTCCCGAATTACGCTTTAACTACGATAAACGTCCAGATGTAGGGCAGGCACTAGAAAACATGCTGGAATAGTATCTTTCTACATAACCTTTGATTTTCTGCAAGTGCACCTTGTCGTCTCGGTAAGGTTTTTTCGCTATTATGCTTTCTTGCTTACATTTTCTGCACCAACATTGGCCGAGGCAAAAACATTGCTCGATGCACATAAGGTTTATCACCTTATTTGCCACCGCGGACCAGATGGTGACGCACTTGGCTCTATGTTGGGGCTTTATCATTTATTAACAACAAAGTACCCTGGCAATAACATAACGTTACACTGTGTTGATAGCGCACCCGATAGCTTTGAATACTTGCCTGGAGTACAACTTATTGAACCAAGCCTTACAGCCGAAGAGGGCAGCCTTATTATTTGTCTTGATTGTGCTGAAGCACACATGACAATGTACCACAAAACACATAATGAGCTGTTTGATAAAAGTCAGCCAATGCTTGTGTTAGATCATCATGTTTCTAATCCTGGATTTGGAACATGTAACATTGTTATTCCTACCGCATCTTCAGCGTGTGAAATTGTCCTTGAGTTAGCAACAAAATGGCAATGGAATGTTAACGAGGCAGCTGCAACTTGCTTACTTACTGGCATTTACACAGACACTGGAGGATTGCTGCATAGCAACACTAGTCCTAATGTTTACCGCAGTGTGGCAACATTACTGCGCGCCGGAGCTGATAGGCAAACCATTATTAAGCGCGTATTTCGAACAACGTCCGTTAATGAATTGCGACTTTGGGGACGTATCCTTGAGCGCGTTAGCATTACCGAGGAAGGAGGCGCTGTTGCTGCCGTTACCCAAGAAGACTTTAAGGCAACAAACACAAGTGCTTCTGATTTAGAAGGCGCTATTGATTATATTAACGCTATCCCTGGTATGAAGTTTTCACTACTGCTTTCAGAACGCGAGGGAGGCCTTGTAAAAGGGTCTTTACGCACATTGCGTGATGATGTAGATGTAGCTGCTATGGCTGGAAAGCTAGATGGCGGAGGACATAAAAAAGCGGCTGGCTTTGCACTTAATGGAAAATTGGTACCAGAGGTACGGTGGAAAGTAGTGGATTAAAAGTTGCAAAGGTTTAAAACATTGCAAATGTGGCAGAGGTTTTTTCAGTGAATAACACATAGAATAATAGTAGATAGGTCTCTATAATTTTTATCAGCTAAGATCTATGCACTATTATTCTAAATTACTATATGTTATTTAAAAAACCTCTTCAACGCCTGCAACCTTTGCAACTTTTTTAGCCCCTTAGACACTTTCACTCTACTGTCATCTATGATATAATTATATGATGCCTATTGAAGCTGTCAAAATACCGCAAAACGTGCAAATTGAAGACCGGGTGATTGGACCAATATCACTACGGCAAATTATCCTAATGTTAATTGGGGGAGGGATTAGTTATATGATTTTTAGTGTTGTTAGCCAAACTGGTACCACTTCACTTGTTCCTAAGGTTTTAAGCTGGATTCCATTATTTATTACGGTGCTATTTGCCTTTATAAAAGTACATGATGTAAGCTTACTTCGAATGTGCCTGCTAATGGTAGAGCGCTCTATAAAGTCACCTACGCGTGTGTATGGGCCTCGCAAAGGTATTAACATTGTTAATATTAAACTTCTTGGTGGCAAAAGAAAAAAGGATAAAATTGATGTAAAACCAATTAGCGAACTTGATGCCCTAACAAAAGCACTTGATCATCCAGAATTAGAAGCCGAACTTGCTACCCTTGCCGAAAACCAATAATGCCAGAAGAACACACTACACCACCGGCGGAGGAATCTGCTCAGCAGGACCAAGGTGACAAAAAAAAGGAAAAAAAGAAATGGTTTTCCAAAAACGATACCGTTAGGCAGCGTAAAAGACAAACTAAGGCGACGATTCAGTCATACATGAAAATTTCGCAGATTCGTAACGACACTATTATTCTGAAAAATGGTGGGCTGCGCGCGGTGATTGAAATAGAAGCTCTTAACTTTAATCTAAAAAGTGAAACAGAACAAAAGGCGATTATTGCTGGTTATGAGTCATTTGTGAATACCTTAACATTCCCTGTGCAAATTGTACTGCGGTCTACAAAAATGAATATTGATCCTTACTTACTTGACCTTAGAAATCGTGCAGAAAAACATACTAATGAACTTTTAAAAAATCAGACACTAGATTACGCTAACTTTGTAGAAAAAATTGTTGATGTTGCAGACATTATGCAAAAACGTTTTTACATTGTGGTCCCACTTGATGAATCCGTAAAGCAAACCAATACATTAGGACAGTTTTTCTCTTGGATAAAAGTTGATGAATCACTCAGTAAGGTGCAAAGAGCCTTGAGTGGCTTTGGTGAAAAAACTACTCGACTACGTGAACGTGTTTCATTGGTGGAATCTGGCCTTACCAACGTTGGCCTTAAGGTAAAACGTCTTTCTACCGATGAGCTTATTAAACTGTATTACCGTGTTTATAACCCATCTACTGCTCAGCAGCAGAAATTATCAGACCATTTAAATACCCACGACGGAGTGTTGTAATAGAGGCTTAAGAGGTGGAAGATGCCTTAGAGGTTTCAGATTTTTTTTGTTGAAGAATATTAGCATAATAAAGTATCAGAGTTAGTAATTTAAAGAAATTTAGATCTTAAATTTTGAAAATCTTATTCTTTAAAAAACCTCTATAGCTTCTGTGTCTTTTAGAACATCTTCAACCTTTTAACTCTTGCATTATAAGGCGTCATTCCA
>CAYSVN010000063.1:4120-7067 GCA_964434585.1 uncultured Candidatus Peribacteria bacterium
ATTCCATATAATAACTTAACATTGTTACTGCGAGTACAAGCGTCGTAACACATTCTTATTTTTTTCTCTTGTACTTGGATTTTTATGTTTACTACTAATGCGACCATGGAAGAGCTCCTGAAGGACTCACCAGAGGTTATTCGCGTACGACCGGGCGAGCTTGTTGAAGGCACGGTTGTTTTTAAAGGAAAAAACAAATTACTACTAGATATTGGAGGTAGTGCTACCGGTATTGTTTCTGGTCGCGAACTTCGCGATAGCTTCCATACGTTTAGCGACCTACATGTTGGTGACAATGTTGCCGTAATGGTGTTGGAAGAAGAAAATGATGAAGGAATGATTGTGTTAAGTTTACGCATGGCTAGCCAGCAAAAAGCTTGGGATCATTTCTACAACTTAGTAGATGATGACAAAACAATGGAATTCACAGCTCAAGAAGTTAACCGTGGTGGTCTTATTTCTAATGTTGATGGTATTCGTGCGTTCTTACCACTTAGTCAACTTGCACCTGCTAATTACCCTCGTGTTAATAATAATGATAGTAGTGAAATTATGGCTCGCTTGGCTAAGTTTATTGGCCACACCTTTACCGTAAAAATCATTACAATGGATGAGGATGCTGGAAAAATTGTAGTGTCAGAACGTGAAGCAATGGCTGAAGAGCGTTCTAAGGCATTGGAAAGTCTAACTATTGGTGACTCAAAGGACGGTATTGTTTCTGGAATTGTAAAATTTGGTATCTTTGTAGCCTTTGAAGGACTTGAAGGACTTGTTCACATTTCTGAAATTGCTTGGGGTCACGTTCGTAACCCATCTGAACATGTTAAAATGGGAGACCAGGTTAAGGTTAAAATTATTGGCCTTGATAGCGATAAGCTCTCACTAAGTATGAAACAGCTACAACAGGACCCATGGGAAGCCATTGTAGAGAAATACCCACTTGGTAGTGAGGTGTCTGGACCAATTGTACGATTTGCGGACTACGGTGCATTTATGAAACTTGATAGCGAAATTAACGGTCTGATTCACTTAACAGAAGTTGCTCACCATAAAGTTAAAGATCCATCTGACGCACTAACTATTGGTGAAAAAGTAAAAGCTCAAGTTATTAGCATTGACCTTGATGAACGTCGTATTGGTCTTTCTGTAAAAGCGCTTCTACCAATTGATAAAGCAACGCTAGCAGCTTTACAAGCAGAACGAGAAGAAGAGAAGGTTGAAGAAAAGCCAACTAAAAAAGAAAAGGCTGAAGCAGTTGAAGATACCACTAATGACGATGCAGCTGAAGGAGACGATTTAACAAAGATTGAAGGAATTGGCCCTAAAATTGCAGAAGCATTAAACACTGATGGCATTGCAACCTTTGCAGACCTTTCTACTGCTAAAATTGGAGACCTTCGTACTATTCTTGAGAATGCAAAACTAAGCCAGCATGACCCAGGAACCTGGAAGAAACAAGCAACCCTTGCTAAGAATGGAAAGTGGGATGAGCTTAAAACGTTGCAAGATGAATTAGATGGCGGTAAGCCAGTATAATTGTAACCATTGCACTAAAGCCTACCTCTTTATAGAGGTGGGCTTTTTTATTACACTAACCGTTCGTCGCTTTGTATATGTAAGTGCATGTATGGAATCTCACTTACTGGTCCCGCATGAAACATTAGTTTATAGCCAGCAATACCATGTTGCTCCATTAAAGTTCTAGCTTTTTGAATTAACATACCAGGAATATCAGCTGTATCACCAATAGCTTCTGTTACATTTTTAACATAGCGTTTTGGAATCACTAAAACATGTGTTGGAGCTAATGGCTTAATGTCGCGAATTACAATCACATCTTCATCTTCAAATACAATATCTGCTGGAATTTCTTTAGCGATGATTTTATGGAAAATGGTGTTTTGCATATAATGCTAGGGTAGTTGTTCTAGCTTTTATGAGCAAGTCACAAAAAGCTGCAAAAGTGTCAGAGGTGTAAAGGTTTTCTCAATTTAATATCCATATTAAATTGCGACCCCTCCTTAGCTTCTGCAGCATCTGCAACCTCTGAAACCTTTAACGTCCTCTTCTCAAAACCCTTAAAATATGCGATAATAGTAAGGTGGATACAAACACATCGCCAGAGGCAAATGAGGCAGTGGCCGTTGCAGAACAACCTAGTGCAGCACCGCTTTTAGTAAAGCAGCCAGACCGCATGAAAAGCCTTATGGACCACATTGATAGCTTTGTAAGCGAAAACGTGCGTGAGGACATTTCTGGAGATCTTGGAGGTGGAGGAGGAGGTACTGGAGATGGAGATGATGACGATAATCAACAACCAAGTGCAAGAGAGATTGCCTTAAAAAGCTTGCCGACACCTCAGGTTATGCAAGAGCGTATTGCTAACCATATTGAGTACGAAGTTAAAAACCTACGTAAAGACCTACGTAAAGTAGACCGCCTTCGTAAAAAAGGTGCTGCTTATAAGCTTACAAAGCTTTATGCGCGCCTGCGGCTACTTAATTCACTTCTTAAAAGCGTACTTGATGCTAGCGGAGAAGTTGTTCAACGAATCTTTGTTCGTGTATTTATCGACAAGCAGCCAATTATAGAGAAATAAATAATATTTATATAAATGCTTTAAAGATATATTCCATGATCTATGTTCATTTTTGCCGATGCAAAAACGAACCAAAAAAATCACGAAACAGAGCTCACTTCGTTTACTCGCGACTATTCATGATTTCCTTACATCGTTGTAAGGTAACAATTGAAGGTTTTACTTGTCTAATAGCCTATTAGCAGAAATCAATCATAGGCTCATAATACTCGTTCAAACATGCTGTTTCGTATGTCTTTTCTTCTCGCGCTCCCGAGAGGGCGTAGTAGTAACTTGCAAAGGAGTGAACGGCCATCCGCCGAAGAAGGATAGTGAACGACTTGCAATAAGTTACTTACGAACGAACGT
>CAYSVN010000064.1:0-1626 GCA_964434585.1 uncultured Candidatus Peribacteria bacterium
CTGTAGAAAGCTCAATAGTAATAGTTTCATTGCCTTCTTCTAGTAAATCATCAACTACAGTAATAGGAATAGCAACACTTGCTTGTCCATTTGGAATATCAACACCAGCTTCAACACCTGCAGAACCATCAGGAACAAAGTTTGTACTGGCTAAAGTATTATAATCAATATTATTTTCTAAGGCGGTACCCAAAATAGAATAACCAACGGTAATAGGGCTACCGGTTGTGTTTGTAGAAGTTAAGCTAATAGTAAACACACCATTAGTACTAGGTTCAGCAGCATTTGTAGTAGCAGTAACAAAAACCTCGTTAACTATGCTGCACGCTACAGTCGAAACAAAGGTGTTGCAAGCCGTTAAGCCAGGATCACAATATCCCCACTCATAAAAAGAACCATTACAAGACATAGGGCTACACGAACAATCTTGGTTAATAACATTATCTTCATATAAATGAATCACGGTAGAAAAATCTTGAGTGTAACCTACGCCTCTTGCTCCAGCAGCAGCTGTTAACGTAAAAGAAATGCGGACACTTTCAGATGTCGCATTAGAAATATTTTCTATAAACGTATTAGAAGCCACAACAGAAGCTGTTGAAAATAAAGCTTCTAAGTTATCAACCGTTCCAAAGTAAAGAGCATCATCTGCTTCTGTAAATGTCATAGGATGCTGATCATCATCGAACATAATTACCTGTAATTTAGTATCGCTAGAACCAGCAGATGGAAATACAATCTGCTCGCCTTGGCGGACTTGTTGGGTAAGTGACGTAATAATTCTTGAACCAGTATCCTCTACTAAATTAGCTATTTCTAGGTTAGCATCTTGAATGCTAACGTAAATAATAATACTTAAAATAAACCCTGCCGTAACACCCACAAACGCAATAAAAAGAAGTAGCTCAATTAAAATTGCCGCTGGACGAATGTTTTTTATCATGTACAAGCAGCAGGAGTAGTAAGAACTTCTTGCCAAGAGGATATTACAACAGAACCAACAAGGCTATCAATAACAACTTCTAGCGTACGGCTAGCGGCGCCATCTTCGGCGTAAGCGCAAATTGTTCTATTGGTATCTCCACTTCCATTAATTGGCAATACATCACAGACACCATCGCCAATCACTAATTGTTCATTACCACTATAGGTATTGTCTTGCCCCAGCGCGTAAATAGCATATTGCGCACAGCCCGAACTACGTGCATAAGCCCGCGAGGATTCTTGCAGTGTTTGTATTTGTTTAATGGTATCGTTACTAGAGCTTAAAAGACCTAACGCAATAGTAGAAAATACCACCCCTAACACCAGCAACGTTGCCATGTACATAAAGCCGGGTTTTTGTTGAAGAATATTCATGATAAAAATTTTAAAGCCCAAGGCCTCCAAGACCTCCGCCAGGACCAGGAGGTCCGCTGATACTACCACCAGTCGGAGTAGTAGGAGGAGCGCAACCGTAACACAACAATGGTGAACATTCGCTTGTACAAGATGATGAAAGTTCATAAAAAGTAATTTCATCACAAGTAAACCATCCAGCAGTGTCACAGCTACCACTGGTAGGACCTAAGTCATTATCTGCAATAGTTACCGTGGCATTGTTTGGAGTGCCAATCGTTACACCGG
>CAYSVN010000064.1:1726-6617 GCA_964434585.1 uncultured Candidatus Peribacteria bacterium
CAAAGGCAACATCATTATCTGCAATAGTTACCGTGGCATTGTTTGGAGTGCCAATCGTTACACCGGTATCCGCACTCGTAAGTGTTAAGGTAATAGATTGTGAACCTTCAATGGTACTATCATCAATCACATCAATTGGTACAGTAGCACTACTGCTACCATTTGGAATATCCACATTGAAACCAATTAACGTAAAGTCACTACCGTTACTCGCATCACCAGAAAGGGAGTAGTTAATAGTAAGTGGGCTACCAGTAGTATTTGGAGTATCTAAGCTAATGGTGAATAATCCATCAACTGGGCCAGTTTCACTAGCTGCAGATGTAGTAGCAACGATTGAAGCATTCGCTGCAAAGGCAACATCATTATCTGCAATAGTTACCGTGGCATTGTTTGGAGTGCCAATAGTTGCAGCTGGATTAGAAGTGCTAAGCAGAGTAAGAATAGCGGTTTGAGTGCCTTCTACATCACTATCATCAGTAACATCAATGGCAACAGTTGCATTATCAGATCCATCTGGAATAACAACACTTGTAGTAATAGTAGCGTAGTCAGAAGTATTGTCAGCAGTACCGGTAATACTGTAGTTAACAGTTATAGGGCTGCCAGTAGTATTGGTACTATCCAAGCTAATAGTAAAGAGTCCATCAATTGGTCCAGTTTCACTAGCTGCAGATGTAGTAGCTGCAATCGAAGCCTCAGCCGACCAAGCTACATCGTTATCGGTAATATTTACCGTAGCATTATTAGGTGTTCCGATAGGATAATTAACATTATCGGTACTAACAAGTGTTAATGTAGCTGTTTCTAGACTTTCTACATCGCTATCATCAGTAACATCAATCGTTACTGTTTCATCACTATCACCATCAGCAATAGAAACAGTCGTACCGATAGTTGTGTAGTCATCACCATTGGTAGCCGTACCAGTAATAGCATAAGTAACCTCAATTGGATTACCAGTAGCATTCGTATTACTAAGCGAAATAGTAAACATTCCATCAACTGGGCCGGTTTCGTTAGCAGCTGAAGTTGTTGCTGCAATCGAAACATCACCTTCTAGGAATGCACAAAGTTGTACGGGGCAGAAAGCAGGAGCACATGCCGCTCCACAAGTAGTTGGGTTAGAATAATAAGTAGAGTTACTAGGGCAGTAACTCCAACCTTCTACACAAGTAGATGACGTATTAGAATCATTATCAGAAATATTAACAGTAGCACTTGCTGGGGCACCAACAGTTACTGGTGAAGTAGCACTCGTAATAGTAAGAGTAGCAGTCTGCAAGCTTTCAACATCACTATCATCAATAACATCAATAGCAACAGTCGCACTATCAGATCCATCTGGAATAACAACACTTGTACCAATAGTTGCATAATCCGTAGTATTATCAGCAGTACCAGTAATGCTGTAGTTAACAGTAATAGGGCTGCCTGTTGTATTTGTATTACTTAAGGTAATAGTAAAGAGCCCATCAACTGGTCCAGCCTCAGAAGCTGCAGATGTTGTAGCCACTATCGAGGCATTAGCCGACCATGCTACGTCGTTATCGGCAATATTTACCGTAGCATTATTCGGGGAACCAATAGTAACAACTCCTGTCGATGTACTTACAAGGGTAAGAGTAGCGGTCTGTAAACCTTCTATATCACTATCATCAATAACATCAATTAAAACAGGAGCAGTACTAGCCCCATCAAGAATATCCACACTTGTACCAATAGTGGTATAGTCAACTCCATTAGCTGCTGTACCGGTGATATTGTAGCCAATGTTAACGGGGCCACCAGTAGCATTAGCACTATCTAAACTAATGGTAAATAGTCCATTTACGGGGCCCTCTTCATCGGCAGCAGAGGTAGCAGCAGTAATGCTTGCCAAAGCCGACCAAGCCACATCATTATCAGAAAGGTTAAGAGTGGCAGAGCTAGCAGTTGTATCGACAAAAGCACCTGTTCCACTAACACTATCAATCGTTAATATAACCGATTCAATAGATTCGACCTCAAGATCATCAGTAACAACAATGTCTACCAAAGCACTAGTAGCAGTGTTGGGAATAACTACAGATCCTGCCAACAATGAGTAATCATCACCATTAACAGCAGAGCCAGACATAGAATAATTAACAACAACATCTCCACCAGAAACATTTCCATCAACCATTCCAACGGTAAATTCACCATTGGTACTTGGTTCACTAGCAGAAATTTCAGTTGCAACAACATTAATAGAGCCAGGAGCACCTGGAATTAACGGAAGAGAGTGATAATTATAGAGCGCAGAACTATAACTAACCGTCCGATTTTTATTGTTAACATCCAACCAAGGAATAGTAATCTCAATATTAACCTGGCCATCTCCAACAGTTGTAAAAGTTGCATAACCATCGTGTATCGCTGGATTATAAGCTTCTAGTGTCCAAAAATTATTATCAGTAGATACTGGTGAATAATCGCCATTTACAAAAACATTTGTAAAATCATCATCACTAATTGCAACAATAGCTTCAAAGAAACTATTGGCTTTTAAAAGACTTTCATAGCGCTGCGAAGATAATTTTTGTGATTGCTGCGTCAGTAATAACACTGAAATAACAATCGTAAAATAAAAACTAAAAAGAGTTACTCCCATTAAAGCATCTATAAGAACTGAGCCAGGTTTGTTTCGAACATGCTTTAAAAAAACACTCATGGTCAACATAGTAACAAAATACATAGCCTTACACTCATAAAAACTTAAAAAAGAGTAGGCAAGATAGGTAAAAATATGCTATAATAATTAGATAGTTTTCTCGCATTACCTGCAAAAAATGACAGATCAAGATAAACACAATTCGGATAATGAGGCGCAAGATAAAAAAAACCAATACGAGGAACAGGATTTTATACAACCAAAATTTTTTATTAGAAATGGAAAAAGAATTCAACTATCTGTAACAGGTGAAACTCCCTTAGATGATGCCATAGTTGCTAGGCAAACAGCTGCAGATAAGGCAAAAAAAGACAATGCTAAACGTAAGGCTCAAGAAAAAAAAGATAGGAAAAAGAAAGAAATAGAGGCAAAAAAACATGCAGCACGTAAGGCTGAACAAGAGAGAAAAGAGGCTGAATTAAAAAAGGAAAGAGAAGCTATTGAAGCAGCAGAAAATAAACATTTAACAGAAAAAAAATTAGCAGAAAAGAGGAAAAGGGAAGAAGAAAAAAAGAAAATTAAAAGCAGGAAAGAGGCTGAACGAAAAAGAGAAGAGAAAATCCAAAAAGAAATAAAAGAGCGCAATAAAAAATCAGCTCAGAAAAAAGAGAAAAAGCAACAAAAGAAAAAATTAGCGGAAGAGAATGCTAAAAAAGAGGCAATAGCGCTAGCGAAGAAAAAGGCTTCCTTAGAAACAGAAAAGAAAGAGAATTTAAAGAAAGCAGAGGAAAAACAAACCACCATTAAAACAGAAAACACTGACAATAATTCAGTAGAAAAAAAGAAATCACCAAATAATTCCTTAGTAGCAAGCCCTAAAGCCAAGACCGTAAAGGAGGCTGAAAACAAGAAGGCTCTAGATAAAAAAGTGGAAGAGAAAAATTCTACGAAGCCAGAGGTCAAAGAAGTAGAACCAAAAATTAAAGAGGCTTCAGTTGAAAAAGCAAAGGAGAGCCCTGTTGTTAAGCCAGAAATTAAAAAGGAGACCTTAGTAAAAAAGGATAAGGATGAAGCCGCTAAAGAGGCTTTAACAAAAGATGCAGATATTGCTGCACAAATCCTAAAAGAAATGAAAGAACTTAATAAAAAAAGTGGTACCACGCCACAAGCCGTAGACGCAAGCGGTCAACCAATTGTACTATCTGGCTCCATTGTTATTAATGGAAACCCAACAGAAAAAGTGGTTTCAAATCCAAAAAAGAAAATAGGACCAATTGCATCACATGCGCCAATTTCTAAAGACGGCGAAGATTCCATGTTAGAAGAAGAAAATTATGACGATACCCCCCCACCAGATAAAGACTATAGCAATAAATCTGTCTTAATTATTGAAGACGAAAAACCATTAAGTCACGCACTTTCGCTAAAGTTAAAAAATAAAGGCATTACTATTATGGTAGCCAACAATGGAAAACAGGCATTAGAGACAATAAAAGCCGTTCCAACACCGTTTGACTTAATATTAACAGACTTGATTATGCCAGAAATGAATGGATTTGCCTTATTAGAAGAATTAGCACTAAAGCCAAAAGCTCCTAAGATATTTGTCGTATCAAACCTAGGTTTAAAAGAAGATAAAATTCGAGCAAAAAAACTAAATGCATTACGTTATTTCGTAAAAGCCAACACTCCACTTACAAAAATTATAAACGCCATTTTAACCGCAGTGTAATATGCCTCTATCTGATAAACAACTCGGCGATGTTCTCGTTGAATACAGCTATTTAACAAATGAAGAGCTAGAAAAAGCTCTTAAAGAAATAGAGCAAGAAGAAGGCGGTAGTATCTCAGAATACTTATTTGATAAAAACCTCTTAACACCAAAGCTGCTTGACGACGCGCTGGCGGAGCACTTTAAATTACCATTTTATGATCCTGGTGCAGAGACGCCAAATCGTGGAACTATAAATAAGTTACCAGAAAAAGTAGCAAGAAAATTTAAAGTAGCATTAGTGTATTTAAGTGAAAAAGAATGCTCCATTGTAACATCGGATCCCGCTCAAGATGAGTTAGAAAAAATAATTAGAATTAATGTCGATCGCGAAGACCCACTACTGCCCGACCATCCAAAGTGGGCAGAAATAGAGGAATTTTACAATAAAGTTATCTCTGGCGAAGGTAATGAAAATACCACTCAGTTAAAAAAGACAAAAATATCAGTCACTATTTTTAAAGGAGAGATTACAAAAATGTACT
>CAYSVN010000065.1:0-6554 GCA_964434585.1 uncultured Candidatus Peribacteria bacterium
GTGGTTAAATTAGTGTAAGTATAACAGAAAGTGACCATAAGGTTTAGAGGTTTGAATGTCATGAGGTTTAGGACGCTAAACCAACTTCTAGACCTCTCAACATCATAACCTCTAAACTTCACGCACCAAAAAACCCCAACCCTCCATAAGGAGAATCGAGGCTTATTAAATATTAAACTATATTAGTTTTCTTGATGATACTGAGTAGAGTTCACAAATGATGTTGGGAACTCAATCCAGAAGAACGGAGACACAACCGCAGCCTCGCTATCATTCCAAATAATGTGGGAATCTGCAGAACCAAAAACGGTAGCAGTAGGATCCGTAAAGCTTGTAATAGAAGCTTGCAGTGTAGAGCTAGTGCCGTCAGCAGCAATATTGTTATTAGTAACAACACCTTCTAAAACGAAAGCGTAAGAGCCATCGGCCTCAAGTGTAGCATCTACAACGGAGGCAGTTAAGCCAGTACAAACAACTTCCAAGTTACCAGTAGTAGCAGATTCAGTACAGGTAACATCGTTATTTGCTTGTCCTTGTTCATAAAGAGCAAAGGAGCCAGCAGCAAACTGAACATTATTAGCAATCACATCAAAAATAATACCATCAAGTTCAACATCAGAATTATTCAGATTGTCCGGCGTAGTAAATTCAAACACCCCAAATGGGTTACTTCCTAAAGAAATAATATTAGAACTAGCACCATCTGCGTTAGCATTTTGAATGTCTACAACCTTAGCAAACAAAGCAGTGTGTGATGCACTAGTAATAGTGGTAGCAACAGCACCGGTAATAAGGTCGTCGGATGTAACACCATATGCTTCAACAGATTCAGTAGAACCCATCGCACCAGTAACAAGAGCAATAGTAACATCGTCACCGCTCACAGCACCACCAGGAATATTAGTACCACCACTTGTAGTAGCGTCTTTTGCTTTTAAGAACGGATGAACATCAACAGAGACTGAAGTATCTGCTGCAATAATAAAGTCATGGTCTAAACAGTAAAGATTACCAGCCGCAGTTGGGTTCGTAACACCAGCACAATCAGTGTTAGTAGCAATAACTGGAGTAGTAGAACCATCAATATAAATTTCTAGGTACGCAATAGAATCTTCGTCAGCAGTAGCCAGGAAATTAAGTTGCTCAACACGAACATCTTCAAGCTCCGCTTCAAATTCTACGGTGGCAACATTCGTAGTATCAAGATCACCAGCAAGAAGCTGCTTAGAACTTGTAGCAGCATTTAACGTAACATTAAGATTACCAGCATCAACAAACGACCATAATGTACTCGTATCATGTGTTAGTGATTTTTGCGCCTCGGTTAACACAGAACCGCCAGAGATTTCTGCAGCAATAGAATCTGTCGTACCTACGTTATGGTTAAGGAATTCTATTTGTAGCGCATCAGTAGCATTAGTACTAGTTGGAATATCAGCGCGCACTTCAAAGTTTACAGTTTCACCTTCGGCAATAGTGTAGTCAGCATTATCAAACTCAATAAACGTAGGGTCAGCCGTAATACCACCTTGTAAAAGAACAAAGCTACCACCAGCATTTTCGTAATAAAGAGAATAATTATTTGCATGATCAAGACTATTTTGAGGTGAAGAAACAGAGCTGTCATCAAGGCCAAATATTAATTCCGATAACATAATGTTTTCACTAATTGCTTCTGCTTCAAAACGCATCAATAGAATATCATCTGCACCTATAACAGTATTATTCGAAGCAATAGTTGGAACAACCTCAATATTTAGTAAGGTGGTAGGTGCTTCTGAGTAAAAAGTAGAATCCACTATTGTGTACGGAAGAGCAAACCATTTAAAACCAGATGCTCCATCGGTGTCATTCCAAAGAACTTTAGTATCCGCACCAAACGTAGTGGCCATAGAATTACTATAGTCTGTTAACGAAACCTCCAATGTACCATTGCCATTTGTAGCACTAAGTGTTGCTTGTAACACAAACACACTATTAGTACCTGGTTCAAGCTCAGTATCTACGTTAGAAGAAGCTAAGCCACTACAAGTAACAAGAATAGGAGTAGTACCAGCATGTGTACAAGTAGCAGTATCATTTGCGTTACCTTCTTCGTAAATTTCAAATCCAGTAAGAGGGCTATCAAAGTTAAACGCAGCCACTTCAAATATCAAACCATCTAGTTCTACATCAGAGGTACCATTACTATCAGTAATAAATTCAAAGGATCCAATATCACTAATACCAGTTGGAATAACAGCACTATTGGCTGGACCAGCATTAAAGATATTTTCAATTTTACTAAACGAAGTAACATTTGCTTGTCCAAATAAGTTTTGGTCTGGACCAGTACCACCAGTATTAATATGCACTTCGCCATAAGGGTCACTGTCACCATTATTTTTAGTATATTGAACACCAGAGATTACCCCTTCCGCTTTAATGCGAGCGTCTGGCTCATTTTCAGTAATAATAACAGCTTGCAGTTTTTCACCACTAATACCTCCAGCATTTTCTGCTTGTAGGTCAGCAGTAACATACACTGTACGGAAATTTGATACATGGAAATCATCACCACTAATATTTGCGCAGTACGTTTGGTTATTTTCTGGGTTATGGCCAACACAACCAGCAATTGTAGCCGTGGCAATTAATTCATCGTTATATTCATCATAAATATTCAAATTTGGAATCATGGGTATAACACCACTATCCATAATACTAATTTGAATATGTTCTACATTTACAGTCTCGTACTCAGCATTAAATTCTAACCACAAAATAGGTGAAGTTTCTTGCCCAGCAACAAATATCTGTTCCATAGAAGTCGCGGCTTGTTCTACAAATAATGCTCCAGCATCTACAAAGTTCCATACGGTGCTTGCATCATGCACATAAGTAATTTGGTTATCATTCAAGCTACCACCATTAATAGCATCAACCTCAACAAAGTCTGTCTCGATACCAGCAGCTTGGTTAAACAACTGAATATGTAACACATCTCCATTAATAACACTATTATCAACATCAGCCCACACTTCAAAGTGAACAGTTTCGTCTTCTGCTAATAAGTAAGTAAAGTCATCGAACATCACAGAAACATTGCCATCATCAGTAACACCAGACTCAAGCAGAGTCACACTAGAACCATTATCAATATATAATGAGTAGTTCGTAGCATGGCCTAATGAGTTTAGTGGTGCCGAAGCAGTGGAAGAATCGATTTCAAATTTAAATTCACTAAATTCTAAATCATCATTAGCAGCTGTAACCTCAAACCGTGTAAGAATAATATTTTCTGCACCTGCAACAGTCGTAACTGCAGAGCTAAGAGTATCGACTGCGATATCTAACTCGGCAGGAAGAGGTTCTTTGTAGTTAGTAGAATCAACAGTGTCTACCAAGTGTGGCACACCAAAGAACGTGGTTGGACCATCAGCATCAACCCATTGAATGTGAGAATCTGTACTACCAAATGAGGTTTCAAAAATATCCGAAAAATCTTGCAATGAAGCCTGTAAATCACCATAACCATCTGTATCACCAAGCGTTGCACTAAGCGTAAAGACAGAACTTGTACCAGGCTCAAGCGAACTATCAACAGCAGAGGCAGTTAAGCCACTACAATTAACTTCTATTAAGCCTCCAACAAGGTTATCTGTACAAGTAACAGTATTAGCAAGGTTGCCGTTCTCATATAATTCAAAATTCGTTGGTGGAGATACAAAACCATTAGCGGTAACTGTAAATAATAAGTTATCGATTTCTACATCCGAGGTACCATTTGCGTCAGTCATAAATTCAAACGAGGCAAAGTCTGCAGCACCAAATGGCATAACGCTAGAAGAAGCCGTGGCTGCATTAGCAATAAGTTCAATATTGCTAAATGATGTTAAGTTGGCTTGGCCAAATAAGTTGTTATCGGGGCCAAGGTTTGCACTCGGGTTAACATGAACCTCTCCATAAGGATCGCCATCACCATTATTTTTAGTATATTGAACATTCGAGAGCAATCCACGCGCTTCAACGCGAGCATCTCCCGAGCCACTAGCTACAATAATAACAGCATGTAATTTTTCTCCACTAATACCTCCAGCACCTTCTGCCAGTAAATCTGCAGTAACATAAACACGACGTGTGCCCGAAACAGTAAGATCTCCACCAGTAATATTTGCACAATATGTTTGGTTATTTTCTGGGTTGTGACCTACACAGCCAGCAATAGTGGCAGTAGCAATAAGCTCGTTATTATAATCATCATAAATATTCAAGTTTGGAATCATGGGCACAACACCACTGTCCATAATGCTAACTTGCAGGTGTTCTACTTCAGCATCTTCACCAACGGCTTCAATATCAAGCCACATAATTGGCGAAGTTTCTTGGCCTGCAATAAAGATTTCTTCTTTAGGGACAAACGGTGCATGTTCCACAACAAGGTAACCAGCGTTACCAAAGCTCCATTGCGCATAACTATAATGATCATACGTAATATCCGCGCTAGCCATTAGTGTACCTGTTGTATCTAGACGGGCCGATACAAATTGGTCGAAATTACCAGAAGCTTGATTATAAAATTCAAGTTCCAATAATTTACTTTCATCAACCACAGTTTTAACATCTGCCTCTACCCTAATACCATACGTTGTATTATTCCTAATGATAATATCATCTGTAAAATTATCAAACACTACCTGGGTAGCAGTCGGTACAACATCCTCTTTAATTAAAACATAATTACCAAAAATATCTTGAGCATATAAAGAAAAACTCTCAATGTTATCAAAACTATTATTCGTTAAACTTGCTAGTCCAAAGGTTAGTGACTCTATGCTAATGTCACTATTAATAGCAGTGACACCAAAGAACATCGTATCAATACCTTCTGCAGAAGCTACAGCCACATTAGAAAAACTAGAATTAGTCGGTGTAATAAACAGGTGAGGATCACAACCACTCTCTGCATAGCGTAGGTTTTTATCTATTGCTACAAATGCATCAAACATTTCAGGTAATGTCATGTTAGCATCCGGGTAACCATTACCCAAGCCGTCTGCCTCAAACACACAACGGTCAGCCATAATTTGCATAGCATCACTACGGTAGGTACCAGTAGGATTATCGTTAAACTGTGGCGCACTACCACTAGGAATTAAATTAAAAGCCCGCGTAGCAAAAACTGCAAAGTCATTTTTATCGAACCTATCATCTGGCAACGCATTACAAGGGTGCGAGCCATAACAGCCAGTATTATCAACAAGCTGGTCCCCTCCTGAAAACCAACCATCTGCACCAACTTCTTCAAAATAATAGTAATGCCTGTCAGTACTAGCCACATCATCAAATGAGTTATCGTTAAGGTTAAATAATACCCCACCATTATAATCAAGGCCAACCGTTGCAAGGGCACGCCGGTCAGCATTTAAGCCGTCGTACTGGCACACTTCATCTTCTTGTATAAAGTCATTAGCAATAAATGATTGTACAATTGGCTCACTAAGTAAGCTACATCCTTGGCAAGCATCCCCTACCCCATCATTATTTAAATCTGCTTGGTCTGTATTAGGGGTTACCACACAGTTATCTTCACTATCAACAACACCATCACCATCAGTATCATAGCCAACCACAATTCCACCACCATCTGAACCTCCACTACTACCACCTCCACCTCCTCCACCGCTACTACTTCTACCACCAGTAAATGAAGAAGAAGTTGCTGCATTAGTACTTTGAGTAGCAGTACTCGATACCGTCTGAACAATAGCAGCCCTTGGTTGAAACGTAGTGTTTGTAAGCTCTTTATCTTCTGGACAGCCATCTTTAAACGTTACATCGAACCGTGCTCTGTGCAGCATCGTAATCATCACGTCTCTGGTAACCTCGCTAGATGGCAACGATAATCCGGACTCGCCTGCACCCTGTAAAATGCAGTTATCAGCTAGTGATGTAATAGATGATTGAAACCAAGAAGTTTGAGTATTGTCATTAAAAGCAGGAGCAAGACCGTTAGGCTCTAGACCATAAACACGGTTGATAAGTGCAGCTAATTCTGAGCGCGGAATGCTAGAACCAGGTAGTGCATTACAGTTACTACTGCCCAAACAATTATCTTGACCTTTTAACCAACCATTAGTAGCAGCCACGGCATAATATTTTGCAAACCAGTCAGTAGCCTTAACATCGGCAAACTCGTTATTATATGTTATGAGTCCTACGTCTTCTGGTGCGGCTAGTAACACAAGAAGCTTTACAACCTCGTTACGTTTAGCAAAGTCTCCGGGTAAAAAGTTTTCTTTAGAAGTATCAAGCAGTTGTTCTGCAACAAAAACATCTAATTGTGGCTTAAACCAGTCAGATTCTGCAACATCGCCAAAAGCAAATGTAGTAGAAACAGCGCAGAATAAAAAAGCAAAAACAGCGGTATAAAAGGGAAATTTCATAAAATATAAAGAAGAATAATTACAGACACTATAACCAGTAACTTTAAAAAAACAAAGAAAAACCTAGTCAAACGCCAAAAAACCCCAACCCTCCGTAAGGAGAATCGGGGTAAATTTGGTATTCGTATC
>CAYSVN010000066.1:0-6508 GCA_964434585.1 uncultured Candidatus Peribacteria bacterium
TTAGTGCCACCGCAGTAATGTGGATAGAAGCCAGTAGCCAAAGAATGTACCAAGAAGCACAAGTAACAACCGAAGGTGTAACCCAAAATATGAAAATAATTGTTGATAATAATATGCGTTACATGTGGGGAGATGCACTACCAAATGGAGTTAAAATGGGTGAAACAGAATTTGATGAATCATTATTCGATGATTTTCAACTAGATGAGGATGACAATAATGAAGAAGACATTGATCTAGAATTTGAGTGTGAACCGTGGAAAGTGGATGAATCAAAATTCGCCGTACCAAACAACATAGAATTTGTAGACATGACAGACAGCATGAACCAGATGATAGAGGTCTCAGAAAATCTTATAAACGGACAAGCTCCTGGAGAATTTAAAATGGACTGTAGTATCTGTGACCTTGCACCACCTGCAGAGCAAGCAGAATGTAGAGCTGCGCTTAACTGTTAATAATAATTAAAAAACCTCTCTTGATATCAAGAGAGGTTTTTTGTTGAACATTAATTCCATTCGTTCACATCTTTATCACTAACGCAGCCTGGGTCAGTTGGATAATCAATCAACCCATCAGGTGGAAAGTCATTATCAATACCATCGCTACACCTATTGTACTTACGTTCAAATTTATCTACAGCAGATTCACAACCTGTCTCTTCCGGATAATCAATACGTCCATCCCAATCATTATCAATACCATCATTACACTCCGTAGTTACCGTTCCACCTGTACCACGATTATATTCATCGTTATCTTCCTCGTTAGAACAACCTGGGTCATTCGGATAATCAATCAGCCCATCATTATCATTATCAACACCATCGTTACACACATCCACTGTAAACGTTACATTACAGGTAAAAGTACCATAGTCATTATAGGCCACAATGTGAACATCGTGCGTGCCTGCAGGCATTCTATAAAGTGATGTATACGAAGTGGCATGATTACCAAGACTAGTAATTTGATCTCCTTCACTACCTTGATCTTTAAAAAGAAAAACTTTAACGCCCTCAGCATTACTAAGTTTGTCCCAAGTAAAGGTAATAAAGCCATTACTATTAGGAAAATCAGCCTGATGGCTATCACAGGTAAATGCACCAGGACCAGCAGCACTTCCATCAACACCTCCATTACCACCTTGGTCATCTTCTTCATCATTATCATCAGCACTCTCGCAACCTGGGTCAGCTGGGTAATCAATCAAGCCATCGCCATCATCATCTACACCATTTTCACAGATATGTGGATTATCATCACCACCATCACCAGTAGATCCACCATCACTTTCATCATTATCTTCTGCGTTCTCACAGCCAATATCAGCAGGGAAATCTACCGCCCCATCATTATCATTATCAATGCCATCATTACAGTGTGTAGCAGGTTTAATAGTAAACGCCGTTGCATATTTTTTATTGTGTACTACATGGAAAATTTCATCATCACAGTCAAAATTGGTACAAATAAACTTATCATAAAAACGGTATAAATAACCAGGATTAGAGGTAGTAACATCTATATATTTATCTGGCAATTCTTGATCTGCAAAACGTAATTTAAAGCTCTTGCTTAACGGCTCATCAACAACATCAGCCTGAATGTAGTACTCAGACAACTCATGTGGGTAAAGGTGGTCCAGGTAAGCCCTACTACCACCATTAGGATCTTCGTAATGATTCTCAAACGTAATCACACCATCAACAGGCTGTACATTTTTAATCTTAACCTCAGTACTTCCATCGGATTTTTTTTGAACAAGATCAAAATTTTCAAAATCATCTAAATTACCTTCTGCAGCTGCAAAGCTTAATTTATTTAGCTGTCTAAAATGCTGCCTAGTAAATGCAGTAAAATTAAAGAGTCCAACATTTTTTTGTCCATAAAGAACTTCATCTTTTTGCTTACTATTAGCCGTTTGGTACACATGGTACCATTGTGGATCACCAATAGAATGTTTAGCGGTGCCATTATAATTTGCCCAATCAGATTCATAGGTAACATACTCACCATCATCATACGTAGCGCTCATGTAGTATTTTTCATTTTTCAAAACAAAGTTATCATCTAGGTGGTTTGAACCTTTGCCAAAATGACAACCTGCAGTCTCTTCGTTAAATGTTGATACTGGGCACGTTAACATTTGAAAACTCATTCCATCCAGGGCATCCCGCGCAATATCCCCAACAATTCTAAAGTTCGAGATATAAGAACTGCTTGAATCAGGCTTATGATGTTTCATAGAATAATTCTTAAGTGTAAACCAAGCAGAATTACGAACTTCCTCTCCATTTACAACTAGTGGACCATTGTAATTTAACTTAGCTACTTTATTACCTTTATCTTGTGGTTGAATTTTAATATTCGAAAATAGTCCATCCATTCGCCTTGGAGACATTGCACTTAAGTAAGGGCCATCTCGATATGGGCCATCTTCAGTAGAATGATTATAAGCAAAAAGTACAAAGGACATTTCTTTAATTTCAACATGATCACGTTTTCCTGAGAATGTTAAATTTCCAAGCTCCTGATTTTTAGAGCCGGCTTTAAAGTGTTTTCTCATTCCGGCATCTATCGAAATGTTAAGATACGAACGATCAATACCTCCTCCTACACCACCATCACCACCTTGGTCATCTTCTTCAGTATTATCTGCAGCACTTTCGCAACCTGGATCACCAGTCCCATCTTCTTTAAAATCAATCAGGCCATCGCCATCATCATCTAGACCGTTTTCACAAATGTGTGGATTATCATCACCGCCACCATCGCCGGTAGAACCACCAGTTGGGTCATAAATTAAACCGATAAGTTCGCTACCATCTAAGGCAACTTCTACACCTTTTTCTACAGGTGCAGAAGGTTTAAAAGTATTATCTTGCGCAAGCTGAAGAGGCTGTGCTGAATTACCAGCCATAGAAGCAAAGCCAAAAGCGGCCATAATACTAAAAGTACCAGCAAGTGTAGTAAATAAATAAGTAGGTTTTTTCATAAACAGAAAAGAGAACGTAGGTAATATGTATGTTAGTTTCTAATAATTATAGCATTTTTATGCTAAAAAATAAACGTAGATTACGGTAAATCAATACCTTTACCAACGTAGGTAAATGCATGAGGCATAACGTGTACTGGCACACTGTGTTCACGGGCCATAATTGCCAGGTGGGAAAGCTGGCTACCGTCTGTAGCTAGTATTCCATTAATCATAGGGAAATACTTCACTAAATCTGGCGATAAGCGATCAACAATTAAAATAGTAGGCTTCGTAGTATTAGGCAGCTGTTGCATGGTAACGCCAAGCCCAAGCATTGAACCTTCTGATAAAACCCGAATATCACTATGTTTAAAAGGTAAATTTGTAAGCATGCGTGGCGGTGCAGTCATTGTTGTTTTAACAGTGTCCAGTTTAACCGTACTGCCTTTTATAAGCTCAGAAAACGATAACGATTGCCAGCCATCTGGCAATAACGTTAATAAGTGATTCATGTGTTTAACAGTAATCCATCGAGCTACTTCTTTTAATGTTACCCAACGCGTTAACTGCATAATAGTAGTACCAAATACTTTTTGTTGAGCTTCTGTTAGCTGTAGTGTTTGTTTAGATTTTGCATGCAAAGGCTGAAAATCAGCTCCAGACAAAACATCAAGTCCATTCCCTTGCCAGCTTGTAGAAGCTTCAGGCAAAGCATCAACAAACTTCGTAACATCTACTTGTAATAAGTCAGACAAACTGTGTCCAAGGCGCTGTAAATGTGGCCGTAATTTTTTTTCGTACTTATCAGCCAGTAAACCAATATGAACCACGCCCTGGTAATCACTGTTAAATTGTTGCCACCAAGTTTGCAAATCATTAGGTAACGATTGTGCCAACGCTTGCCTACACCAATATTCCGGCAGGTCAGACCCCCAAACCCCACGATGTTGTGTAACCCCACGCAGTCTCCAGATATTTTTACAAGTTGTCACCATTTGGGAATCAAATTTAAAAGAAGGTCGATTCGCACTAGAACGATAGTGAAAGCTTGGTAAAAATTGTTGTAATTCAGTTTGCTTATCTATGTAGAGCCAGCCATCAAATAGCTGTAAAAAGTCTTTAGATTTATACTGAATGCCTAGGTTCTTATAGAACGTATTAACTGGCCCATCTGTACGATAAAGTGATTGTAAAAAACTAAACTGAAACGCATTAGGCGTTGGTAATTGTTCACAAAGTTCAGTTTGCTGGTAAACATAATCCCCTTCTGGTAACAAAGATTCTAATCGTAAATATTGCTGATATTGTTCAGTAGAAAGTGTGGTAATCGGTCGCGACTGTAACCAGTACCATTGGCCATTTTTTATACACCATTCAATATCTTGTGGGTGTTTAAAGTGCTCCTCTATTAAAATTACTTGCTGTTTTGTATGGTCAGAAACAACAAATGGTGTCTTGGGCATATGTCGCCCTGCCTGCATCCAAGTACTTTTAGTGCCAGCAACAGCCCCAGATACCAATTGTTCACCTGGTCCTTGTACGTATTCTAGCATGCGTTGCAACCCATGGTTTGGGTTACGCGTAAACAGTACCCCAGCATAGTCTGGCTCAATATACTGTTGCACAATCACCGCAAATTGCTTCTGCCAATCTACACCAAGCTTAGTTTGTGCATCATTAAATACCTGTCTCACACAATCTTCACGCTCTACTACGGTATAAGCAACACACGACATAAACTGCCCTGCCATACTACTGCCAGCAGTATCTTCTACCGCGGCGCTAGAGCGAATAATAACTGGTTGGCTATTAAATGCTTCTTGAATACTAGTAAGGATATCTGCAATAGGTGTATCTGCAGTTGCAGCAAAAAAATTGGGAACCCTTAGGCCTAGCGCCTGAAGCTTACCAAGATTACGAGCCTTTGCACCAACTTGAATATTGCCAATAACGTCTACATTAAAAACAATCATAGCTAATTATTTAAACGATACTCCCAAGGTTTATTGTAACGGCCAATAAATGTGTGACCTTCTTGCTCTAACCTAATACCAACCAGTCGTGCATCAAAACAACTTATAAAATCATCACACACCGAAATAAACGTACTGTTAGTCGGCAATGTGTTAAGTGCATTTGTTATCTCGCTAGATGAGCTATACATCATTGGCAAATTAACAGACCCCGGAATAGACCAAGCATCATAACGCTCTTGTAGGCGGCTATCGATAAGTGTTACACCATCTGCCATAGCATTTACAAGTTCTGGATATTCAAGCAAGCGCGCATATTGAGGCTTGTTATAATGCTGGTTAAATTCAATAGTACCATCCCAAACACCACCGTTATCAACCCAGCCTTTGGCACCTTCTTCTAAAAACGAAACATTTGTTAACCCTTGGTCTTGTAAAAATTTTGCTACGTCGAGTCCACGCATACCAGACCAACAATAAACCACAACCGGTATATCACGCGGAATATTTTGCCATGCGCCAGCCACTAAGTCTGCTGCTCTAATATGGGTACTACCAGGAAACTGGCCAATGGCACGTTCTGTATCTTCACGCGCATCTAATACAAACATATTTGCACCATTATCAAGCATTAATTGCAGGCCGTCATTAGGTAATGTTAATGTAGCTTTAGAGGCTTCAACATCGATTTCTTCATTCGTAACAGCAGAAATAGGGTACAGTTCATTAACATTACTTTCGAGCATATAAACCTCACCATCAGCATTAGTATCAAGTTTAAAATCAACAAGGTAACGATCTTCTTGGAACAATTCACGCAATGCGACCACAACACTATAGTGGCGTGGAGCAAGTTTCTGAACATCCTCTACTTGTATAGCCAACACTGCTTTGTACCAATCAAAGTAAGTATCGTAAGGAACTTCTTTTGTAGAAATATTATAAGCAGATTCAAGTTCACCGTACGAAAGATACTGGTAATACTGTTTTAAAAACGTAATATATTTGTCTTCTTGTAATGTCTGTTTTGGTAATGGTAATGCAATACTGCTTACAGAATTTTCCGCGGACGAATTAGAATTAGTAGTGCTAATAGAGCGTACTGAAGCAGCGCTAGAAGAACGCGATACAACTGGCGGCAAAGGCGACTGAACAGTATAAGGTTCTTTAAAGTTTGTATAGCCATAAGCAATCAGCCCACTTAATACTACCAAACCAATAACAACACCAAATTGCAGCAAACGGCTAGCACGCAGTGTAACTGATGCCATCATCAGCCACCTCTTAAACACTACATAACCAGAAGCTAAAAACAAAAAACCAATAGCCCACACTTGTGCTAAAGAAGCCCCTGCTTGTAACAAAAATTCTGGTGGTGGAATTGCTTGCGCTGGTAAGGCTACCAAGAGCAATGCGGTAAAAAATAACAAATAGTTCATAATAAAAGTGTATCAGGTTGGGCTTAAAATCACGATGGCAAATGAAATAAATAAAATTTCCAAAGAAACATTTGCAATATAATCTACTGTGTGTTAATATATAGATGTTGTTAAGA
>CAYSVN010000067.1:0-6344 GCA_964434585.1 uncultured Candidatus Peribacteria bacterium
TCATAGTTCTGTTCGAATATATCAATTAGTTCAGTAATCATTTCATCAGACTGCCAATCTTGGTGGATTGACGCATTCATGATTTTAGTAGAAGTCTAAGCTCATATTCCTTATCTGCTTCGGTCTTAATTCTATCAAGGATAACACCATGTCTAACATCTGAATTTTCAGATAGACGTAAAACATCTCTCATAATTTTATCCACCATATCTCTAGGCATACTAGGATCACCAGGGGGAGATGGAACTGTTTTTAAATCCCTAACAAGATAACCTTTCTTCTTAAGTTCTTTTTGAACCTTTGGCCATATTCCCCATTTTACAAAACGATGATTAAGCAATTTATCTAATATTCCTAATTGAACATTTACATCAAGAATATTTCTATAATTCACACCGTAAGGTTTTAACTTAGACCGTTTAAGTTTCACCTCTGTTCTAGTAACAATGTCTTCATGCCAATAGTCTTTATAAAGAGAGAACTTATTATTATCTGCAAATTCTTTCTTTTTATTGTAGATGGTTAGATACCAAGGATTCTTACTTTCTCCATATTCAATTGTTCCTGGAATTTTAGTAATAGGATCAATCTTTCTAAAATCATATTCTTTTAAATGTTGTTTAGAAGTAGCTTTGCAAGTCTTCCAAACATCAAGGGTTGTTTTGTTGTTGATATCGAAGCAGATGTCTACACGGCTAAGTTGGCAAGTAACACCATCATCTAAAAAGAGTTTATAGGTATCGTAGAAAGATAAATCACCTTGTTTATCTAAAGCAAAGAAGGTTCCATAAAAAGATACTAAGTGAGTAAACCTAGAAGTAAGACCATGCATGTAGTTTGAAGAAAATGTAATTTTTCGAATAGAAAGTATCTTCTTATTCTTAAAATAAACATTAGCAAATAGATCACCTTTTCCTTCAGAAAAATTACATTCAAATGTCTCTAGCGTTGATGGCCATATAAACTGTTTGCGTTCGCTATGATTTAAATAATAACCATATCCACTAAAAATATGTTTGAAGAGTTGTTCTACCCTTCCACCTCCATCAGTATCATTAATAAACATTGCTAGCCAATCAATACCTAAATGCAGTAAAAAACTATCTTTAGGAAGAATTATGTTAGAGTTACCCTGTTCGTTCTTACTTGAACGAACAGGGTTGAGGTTTAAAGAATCAGAATAGCGTGCCGATGTTGAAGAAGGATTAACCATATACAAAAAGAGAGTTATCTCTTCTTGCATTGCGGGGTTATCCTCATTATCAGGTTTTCGCCACGCTCCTGTTAAGGATTCGTACTGAACAATTATGCGACCCTTCTCTATCTCTTTCCCTCCGAAGAGGGATCAGCGGTCACAAGAGTGATATATATAAAATATAAAATAAATTTTTAAAATGAACTAATACAAAGTATACACATCTATTGACAATACGTCAAACAACTTATGTGCGTGTTTCTTTCCAAACCACGGTTATGATACCACAGCGTCAAGGTAAGGCGCGCTAACGCAAGCGCTCCACCTTGACTAGCTGTGGTAAGAGTACCGATAGGCTTGAGAAAAAAAAACTAACCATTGTTCCACCATGCTAGCACCTTAGCGATCACCAGTACTAGAAGGCCGCCTATAGAATAAGAGCCGTGTACTGCGTACATCCAGTCAGCCAAGCCTCGCTCATGCGTTATGGCGATACCTACAAGACCAAGGATGAAGAATAAGAATCCACCTAACATTAATAACTTCCACAGTTTAGAGGTTCGTTCTGTGGTAACGGTATCATGAACATAAACTACTTGAGGTGAGGATTGTTGTGGTAAATCGTGGTGTGTGAATTGTGTGTTTGTCATATTTACTATTATACACCCTCTATAGAAGGTGTTCAAGAATAAATACAAAGCAGAGAATAGGATCAATGAAAAATAATATCTTAAAAATATTTGCTAAACGGTTACGAGAGTTAAGATTAGAAGCTGATATGACTCAAGAGGAGTTAGCTAGAAAGGCTGGCATGAGCGTAAAATACTTGCAGAATTTAGAAAGCTCTAAGCCAAAAAACCCTAGTCTGTTGATGATGAAAAAACTGGCTGATGGATTAAAAGTCAGTTTGATCGATTTACTGGAGATATAAAAGTATCATCTAAATAATTATGATGTTGGCTCAAGCCAATTAACAATTTTAGACAAATCATGGCGGGTCATGCCATGCTCAAATTCTACTTGAAGATCTGCTTTATTGTCTTGAGTTTCAGCATTAGAGCTTACTGCTTCGGAAGGATTAGCATCTTGGAATTTAGCTAGCTCTTCGTTTGCAACTTTCTTACCTTGCTCCTCAACTGCTGCAAAAAATTGCTTAAATGAATCTTCATCGCCTAAAAGATCTTTTAAAGCATTAGTAATCTGTTCTCTATCCATTTCTGGATCTAGCTTTTTTGCTAACTCATCTAACATATATGAACCACCAAGCTCTGCTGTATCTAAACCAGCCATAAATACTTCATAATCTGACTGATCTGCATTACTTGGCTCTCCTTTGTATGTATCGAAACTCATAATATGTTTGGGGATCTACTATTATATATATTATAACATATAATAATTATATTTACAATACCCTATTGAGACTTTTAATATATTAAACTTACTAAAATTAAAGCTTTCGATAAATAATCTCATATAAATTTTTCTTCTGTTGATGTCGTCCAATATCGTAATTTTTTAATGAAATTAAATCCATGTCCTGGAAAAAATGCTTAATGGAATCTTCTGTAAAAAATCTTTTATAGGTATCTTTGATCAAAAAATAATCCTCTTCTATTTGAGTTATCTGATCTCCAATATTTTCTCCTTTAACAAAATGATAGTTATATTCTTGATTAGAAGTTAAACGACAGAACAGTTTCCCATTTTTATTTAACACTCTGATTATCTCATTTATAACTTCTTTTGTTTTCTTTTTATCAAAATAGTGCAGGCTCAGGTCTGCAATGATGGAATCAAATGTACCGTCGGCAAATGGTAACGGCTCACTAATATCTACAACCATTGTTGTAAAATTTGTGGATGGACATTCAATGCTGTTGATAGCGTCTTCAGAATAATCTGTAGCTATTATGTTGTGACCACATGAGTGTAGATACGTAGAATTAAAGCCAAATCCACAACCTAGTTCTAGAATATATTCATTATCTTGAAATAATTCTATGTAAGAAAGAAGCCAGTTGTCATGATTAACAATTGCACTTTTATTATTCTGATAGTAGTTATCCCATGCTGCTTGATCTGATTTTTTCATTATAAAATAGTTGAAATGATCTAATCCATTTTAACACTGCGCAGTGTAAGAACATAAGCTATTAATGATAGCATTGATATAATACTGATTACAAAAAATACCTGCTGTAATCCGTAGCGTTCTGCAACTATACCTAATCCACTAACAGAGATGGCTCCTATTGCTGTACGTAATTGCTGGTTGATGGATAGCATGGTAGCCCTCTTATCAGATGTCATTTTATCGTTAATATATGTACTTACCGTTGGTGAGTATAAACCACGTAGAAAAAAGAATACTGCTAACACGGGTAATATAAAGTAAATTTCGGTCATACGTTGTAACACAACTAAAAATAGCCCAAATACTGATGCATGTAATACTAAGTATTTATCAACCGAAAACACACTACCAAGTTTATCAGCAAAGAATGATCCACCAGCCTTAAACAAAAATAAGGTAGCAGCAATAATTCCAAACATGCTTTCAGGAATACCAATAGACTTATAAAGAGGTTGGACAAATTGAAATGTCATCATTGATACGCTTCCAATTATTGCGGAAAATAGAAAGATTTTAGAAAACCTAGGAGTTTTAAAAGCTGTTGAAAAACTACCTTTTATTTGTTGTATAAAAGATTGTTTGCTTAATACCCTTGTTGGTTCAACTAAAGTTAGACAAGTTATTAAGCCTAAAAGTGCAACTATTACTTCGGCGTAGAATGGAGCCCTTATACTGTAGGTGTAAATAATTCCTCCTAAAATTCCTGCAATAACGGAAAGTATTATAGTGTAAAAATCTAATTTACCTGCAATTTTTTTATATTCTTTTTTTCTTCCAATAGATAGTAAATGTTCATAGAGCAGTGCATAATCAGCACCCTGTTTCATGGATGAACCAAATCCAGTTATGCTGTACCCAATACAAAGTAGGATAAAACTACTACTGGTAGCAAAAATGAACGTCCCAACACAAAACAGTAAACTACCTGTTACCAATGCAGCTTTGTAGCCATATTTATCTGCAAAGATTCCTGAAGGTATTTGCCCAATAGACGAAAATAATAGCCAAAATGAAACTACCATAGATACTTGAGCCAAGCTTAATCCTAATTGCACCAGGTAAATAACGTATACCCCAAGTCCAAAGTTTGCATCATTAGTCAGCATGATTAGACCTAATTTCCAGATTGTACCGTTGTTTTCTTTTGGCTTTTGGTTCATAATTTTATTTAAATATTACAGTGATTATAATAATGTTTCCATAAATCTAAATATTATATCATAAAAACTAGTTATTTTCTATTTTTTTATGGCTAAACATCTGTCTACCAAGCTGCATATTTAATGATTGTTGTAAGACTATATTAAGTTTAAATATGCTTTTAAATGACGCTAGCGTATCTACAAAAAATTTCATAAATAGCCCGCCTGCCTCAGCCAGAGTATTGCATTAAGTTATAATATATGATATAATAAAATTATGAAACCCACACATATCGACAATACTAGCTGGCATGCACAAGAAGAATTTAAGCGTCCTGAAGATGGAGGAGATGTAAACAATGCGCGTTTTTTAGAATTTAATGATGAATATGCCGCAACAGACATAGATCGTTTAAAGGAAAATTTAGATAGTATCAACCAGGCAGGTATATCAGATTTACAAAAAAGAATGTTTGATTTATCTCAAGCAGATGATATTGATGATGAAACCTTTTTTTATTTAAGCGCCTTTCAAAAAGCTTTAGGAGTACTTTCTAATGTTAAAGGTGGTAGAAGTTTGAACAAAATGATTGATTCTTTAGCGAGTAATGAGGATCAATTAGATGCTATTATCTCGATTGGTGATTATTCTGAAGATAGATTTCCATTTACGAGTGTGGATCAACAACTAAAAGCTGCAGTTACATTCTTAAGACGGACAGTTGGCCATCATGCAAGACATGAACATGAGCATAAATTTGAAATAGTAGAAAGAGTCAGAGAGCATCGATGGCAAAAAGCTGTAGAAAAAGCTGAGGAGCAAGATGTTACCGAAGCTCAAAAGATTAGAGACTCTCTTTAGTTCACTAATTTTCAAACATACTAAAAGTTCGAAAATAGTCCACTAGCCCCAGCCAATTATTCAGCGTTAACTAGACCTGTTTCTACTACTTCGATACCTGGTATTCCTTCGCCTTTAAACAATGTGTTGTTAATACTCTGTAAAATAAGGGCCTGAATGTAAGCACTGGGTGCGCTAACAGTTATCTCTAGCGTTCCAATGTCGGTAACTTCACAGTGTATAGAATTAAGATCAATTTTATGACGTGTTTCGTATGGTATTTTATTAATTCCAGCCAGCATTTGGTCGGTTAGAACTATGGTGTCAGAAAAAGTTGCAAAAGGTTTTTGTATAGAAAAACGATGTGGTTTAATTTGCATAATTAAATAGTAAAAAATTATAGTATTTCATCCTATAAGCAAAGGTAGTAAAAAGTCAAAAATAATCTCCTTTATTTAGTTGTAGTTGTTTGTTTACTCTTTCTAGCAGCAAATCACAACGTTTAACAGTGGTATCGCCATCCTTTAGTTCATTACAATCTAAAATCTCAGATTCTTGTACAGATGAACCAATTGGAAACTGGTGCCAACTTAAATCAATATCGTACATAGTTTTACCAACCTGTAACCTATTCCAAAAATGAATATGTTCCTCCTTACCATTCCAGACTTTACCTTTAACAACTTCAGTCTCTGGAAAATAGTGCTGTACCACACGGCAGGTTGAGTAGTATTGCCCTAAGGCTGGGTTCGTATCGTCCCACACGCTTAAGTAAGACGTTTCGGAGCTCCAAAAAGCTTCTAAGGCTTCTCGCAGCATTAATAGATCTACAGTTGGTTTATTTAGCATAGCTGTAGTATGCATCATTAGTGTAACTGGCTAAAGACAAAAAAAATGTTTACACTAACACTATGAATCAATTTACTCTTATTGCAGACGTCTTTGCCAAAGAAGGCAACAAAGAAGTTGTAGAGGTAGAACTTAAAAAGTTAATAGAGCCAACACTTCAAGAAGAAGGTTGTACTATGT
>CAYSVN010000068.1:0-6112 GCA_964434585.1 uncultured Candidatus Peribacteria bacterium
TAGAAGCTAAACGTAAGCGTGGTCCTGGTCGCCGTGGTGGTTTTAAAAAGAAAGCAGTCGCCAAAAAAAAGCCAGCAGCAAAGAAGAAAAAAGCATAATCATGGCAGCCGATTGCCCATTTTGTAAACTGGTGTCTGGTAAGCTGGATGAATCTGTTTATTCCACACAGGATGATATTGTGTATGAAGATGACAATGTTGTGGCATTTATTTGTTGTATACAATGGGAAGAAACTGCTGGCCATTGTTTAGTGATACCAAGAGTGCATTTTGAACAAGAAAAAGACCTGCCAGATGATATTGTTTTAGCTATTCACAACGCTTCTGTATTAGTAGGCAAAGGAATGTTAAAAGTTTATGGAGCAAATTCTTATTTTAATCGACAAAATAATGGTGCACCAAGCCAAGATGTTTTTCATTACCATAAACATGTTCTACCTTGTTATGGAAATAGCTTTCAAGAAATACAGCGTAGTAAATATTCTATGATGAATGCTGTTGAACGCAAACAGTATGCAGATAAATTAAAAGCCGCTCTGTAACATAGATTGCTATTCTATCCTTGATTTATAGTGTTACGTGAGTAAGATGGTTTCTTATGAGGATTGATCCTATGCCAGCAGATGCTTACGATCGTGGCTTTCATGCTGCTATTACAATTGCACCATTAGATGTAGATATGCTCACGGATACATTGGAGCAACAATGGAAGCATAACCCTCTGCAGATAGAGGATTTAGATAAGCTCGACTACGGTAGAGTTATCTTTGATTTAAAACAGCAACGCTTACATATGAGAAAATTATTTCAACTGTTGCAAGGCGGAGATGTTGATATTTTAAATTTTTCTAATGATGGTTATTTATTTGCTTCTGTAGGAGTTCAATCTGCTTGGAAGAATTTTAATGCTTTTGAATCTCGTCGTATTAGTGAATACCTTGGTTTTAATATGATGGGACTGGAACATTATTTGTTTCTGCAATCTGTCTCCACAAAAATAATTGATAAACAAGGCGCTACATGGTTAGCGGAATATGATAAACATGATACTTTTCCCGATTACCCTAAGGTACATAAAGGTGAACAATTAAGAGGTTATTATAATCAATATAAACAAGAAATGGTCATTGATTCCTATGATCCCTATTACTATAGTAAATATTTAGGTTTTCGCGGAGAGCTATTTATTCCTAGTGTTACCTAGCCAATCCTTCGGAGAATTTCTTTATCGACAAAGTCTTTTTGGCGACCGTATGTTAAGCGACTTAACTGTTTAAAGGCTTCGGCAGCTTCTGTGTCTTTTACAAAGGTTTTATCGAGCCATGGCTTTGGAACATCTAAGTTAAATGGGCGGCCAGCTTGGCCATTAACTGTTAATTTCATAGCAGCTTTAAAGGCTTCTAGGTTTACGAGGTCTTGGTCGCTATAAACTGGAGCCATTTGCTTAGCCATAACTTCACTATCGTCTGGGCCAATTTTGTAACACATCATCGTACCAACGTTACCAAAAATTGCACCTTTAAGGTTTGTTCCGCCAGACATTTTATCTTTGTTTTCTAACTGGTCGATGTATTGGTGAGCAAGTACAAGTCCAAGGCGATACTTACGAGCTTCCGAAAGAATACTTTCAATACTATCGGTTACAAAGTTTTGGAATTCATCGATGTATAAAAAGAAATCACGACGAGCACTAGATTCTTGGCTTTGACGACGCATGGCTGCAACCTGAATTTTTTGTACAGCAATCATACCAAGTAAGTTGGCATTAATATCACCAATTAAACCTTTAGAAAGGTTCATCAATAGAATTTTACCTTCGTCCATACATTTACCAATATCAAAGGCGCTACGGGTTTGTCCTACAATATTACGGATTAATTTATTAGTGTAAAACTGTCCAAATTTCGCAGCAAAGTAGGGGATCATTTCACCTTTCTCACGCGCACCGGTTTGTGCCATTTGCTTGGTCCAGAAGTTTTTAACAATAGGGTTTTGTACTTTCGATACTTTATATTTTTGCCACTCTTCATCGGTAAACAGTTTTACTAAATCAGTAATGGCTCCACCCTCTTCTTTATCGGACATTAAGGTTAACACCCCATTGCGGAAGTAGTCCTGAATACGCGGTCCAAATACTTCACTACCAAACATCTTAATCATCATGTTCATAGCATCAAGTGCAATAAGGTCCATCTCTTCATCTGTTTGGGCTTCTAGTAAGTTTAAGCCCATTGGACGCTCGGTATCAGCAGGATTAAAGTAAATAACATCGTCAGCCCGTTCTCGTGGAATATATGGCATAAGGTCTTCAATTAACGAGCCATGCGGGTCTACCACACATAACCCTTTACCATTATGAAAATCCTGCCTGGCCATTAATTGTTGAATAGAAGATTTACCAGTACCAGTTTGTCCAATAATATAAAAATGGCGGAAACGATCTTCGTTTTTCATATAGATTTGTTTCTTTTGACCACGGTAAACATTAGTACCTAAATAGAGGCCTTCTTCTGGAATATCTTTTGGAGCTGGAGCTACCGAACTTTTTTGCCACTTAATGTTATCTACTTTATTAAATTTAGAAATGGGAAAGTGAAATAACGAAGCAAGCTCTGGTGTACCAAGCAACATAGTAGGGTAGCGCCACATTTGGTAAAACGTTCTATGAGGGTTGCGCGCCACAAAACGCTTCGTGGTATCATTGCTATTCATGTTGCTACTGGTAAAACTATTACCTCTAATATTGGCAAATTGGGTAAACCCAGAAGAAATTGAATTCAAAATGGCATCCGCCCTACCAATGGTATCGGCCGAAGCTACTAAGCGAATCGACGTTTTATAACCTGGTCCAGAAGCTTTAGTATCAAGCGCCTTAGAATACTCCTCTACAGCATTAGAGACTCTGTCTTGCTCTTTATTAGAGCTTAAATCCTGATTGAATTGATCGCTATTAAACATTGCCGTCCAAAGACTCGCTAGCCAACTTAGTGGATTATACCACTTAAACTTACTGGATGATTTTGGGTTGATAATTGCTCGCGCCTGCTTGTGGACTGTTGGCTGCCAGTTGTTTTTTACTGGCTGGATCATAAATTGTACTGCAGCTCCTTCTGTTTTTGTAATCTTAGAAAAAGCATTGGTAATAGCATTTAGTGGATCGGTTTTTAACTCGTTGTATGTCATAAAGGCATGACTAAATTTCTTTTCTGGATGAATGGTTTTACTGGCTACGTAACTCTCTGGGGTAAAAATATTGTAGTCTTCCACCTCGTCTACTACGGCGTCTGGGTAAAATGATGTTAATTGTTTTTCAACCAAGCCAAATATTTTTCGAGGACAACAAATAACAAATAAAATTTCACCGTCTAAAGCGGCGTATTCTAAAGAAAGAAATCCTTGCCCTTTCCACAAACGGTTAAGACCACTGTTATAAATACTATAAATAGATTGATACAAGTGGTCCATTACGCCTAAGAATTCGCGAAAGTCATTACTGGAAAATTGCTCACTCATTTCTTCCTTATCTTCTTTTGTTTCTTTTTTCGGTATTAATACTTGTAAAAATACTAAACTTTGCTGTCTTTTTATATCATGTGCCTTACGCACTATATAGATAATAACTCCTACTATAATAGATAGTAGAAGCAGGCCAGTGATACCAAATGTTGTTTGCATAGTTTTTCTATTACTATTGTACCGAAAATAGCGGAAAAATGATAGTTTACCTTTTAAAATTCGACAAAATTATAGTCATGAAGTATACTGATTTTACTTTTAGAGAAGGACTATTGGAAAGCGCTTATCTTACTACAAATTCTTGATCTATCATCATCGAATATGCCCTTGATAAAGGGTTTCTTGTATTCTGTAAGCACACTCATTTATTTATTTTTACGCTTATTACTATGGAATATATACTATTAATCGTTGGTCTTGCACTAGGTGTTGGTGGAGGAAAGTTTTTATTTGGTAATGGAGACACTATTTCTCCAGAGTTACAGAATAAAATTAACGAAAAAGAAAATGAACTACGCAATTTAGAATCGAAGGCACGTAGTGCCCAAAGTGATGTTAAGGCTGCTGAAGCAGAGGCAAAAGCTACTGCAAAAGAAATCGTAACTGACGCTAAACTTGAAGCGCAAAATATGCAAAACGAAATTGAAAAAAACCAAGCTCGTTTAGAAGAAAAAGAAAAAGGCCTCGATAGTATGGTTAAAGACATTGAAGCTCAGCGGGCTAAGGTTAACTCTCATTTAGAAGATGTAGAAACTATGAAAGCTGATTTAAGTGAAGCAAGTGCTAAACAACAAGAAGCTTTAGCTAAAGTTGCAAAGTTAACACCAACTCAAGCAAAAGAAAAATTAGAAGCAGAAATTGCAGAAGAATTCTCTGGCTATTTTGCAGAACAGGTTAAGCGTAAAAAAGCAGATATAGAAGAAGATTATGAGGAAAAAGCTCGTGATTTAATGGCTCAGGCCATGCAACGTTATGCCTCAGAAGTTGCTACAGAAAGCACTTCTACCATTGTGCAGCTGCCAAGTGATGATATTAAAGGTAAGATTATTGGTAAAGAAGGTCGCAATATTATTGCTTTAGAAAACGCTACCGGTGTCGATATTATTATTGACGATACCCCTGGAGCAATTATTCTTGCTGGTTACGATTTAGCAAGGCGTTATGTTGCTAAAGTGGCCATTGAAGAACTTATTAAAGACGGTCGTATTCAACCAGCTCGTATTGAGGAAGTGGTAAACAAAATGAAAGAAAAAGTAAATAAAATGATGCTTGAATTTGGACGTCGTGCCGTAGAAGAGCTTGGTATTACTGGTTACCATCAAGATCTTTTGAAAATTCTAGGCCGGCTACGTTTCCGTACAAGTTATGGTCAAAATGTTTTAAAGCACTCTATTGAAATGGCGCACATTGGCCGTATGCTTGCTGAAGAAATGGGTGCAGACATTCCAACTATTGTTGAAGGATGTTTATTGCATGACATTGGTAAAGCATTAGACCATGAAGTAGCTGGTACACACGTAGAAATTGGGGTAGAAATTTGTAAGCGTTACAAAATTAAAGACGAAGTTACCCACTGTGTAGCTGCTCACCACGAAGATATTCCAATGGAAACTCCAGAAGCCTTTATTGTGGCTGCTGCTGATGCAATCTCTGGCGCGCGCCCTGGTGCCCGTCGTGAATCGTTTGAGGCATATGTTAAGCGCCTTAAAGAGTTAGAAGGTGTTGCTAAATCATTTGATGGTGTAGCAAGGTCGTTTGCTATTTCCGCTGGGCGTGAGGTTCGTGTTTATGTTGATACTAAAAAAATTAATGACTTAGAACAAGAAAAGCTTGCTAAAGATATTACTAAAAAAATTGAAAATGAGCTTAGTTATCCTGGTGTCATTAAAGTGAATGTCATTCGTGAACGAAGAGTGGAGGGGGTAGCGAAGTAGAGTAAGGTTAAAGAATGTAGTTAATTATGCATTTTTTACCACAGCATTCCGTCTCTTTCACCGCTTAATCTTTCGCGTTCTTGCCTAGCGTGTTGCTGTACCTCTGCATTCATTACAGAATAGCTTTTAGCATTCTCTGGCCAAATGGTGCTTAACAGTTGTAGTAAATCCTGAAAATGCTCTACGTTACTACCTAGTGTAATAAAATGAGCATTAGCTAAGAAGGCTATTTTGTATTCTTCTAGCAAGTCTTCAATCATGTCTCTTTCAGCTTTAGTTAATTGCTCATTTAAGGCTTGTTTGCTGTGAATATAAAATGTAACAACACTTAGGTCGTTATATCTTGCTGGTTGCAAGGCCTGGCTATAGTACTTAGTTGCTTTTTTAAATTCATTTTGCTGATAGTGCATGTCAGCTCTTAATTTTAACCCACGGTAATCATGCGGGTTTTGTTGATGATATTTTTCTAAAGTATTTGCAATATCTTGATTCCAATTTTTTAATTCTAAGCCAGCTTTAGAAAGCAGTAAATCGCGGGGAAATAACTGCCAGCTTGCTTGCTGGTATGCATATAATGCCTCTGTGTATTTTCCGCGTGTTTCAGCACCACGCCCCCTAGAAGACTGCATAAGCCCAACACCTTCTACAATAGCCACTAATAAC
>CAYSVN010000069.1:0-1100 GCA_964434585.1 uncultured Candidatus Peribacteria bacterium
GGAAATACTAAGCTCTGTATGTGGTTTTGAGCTTGAACTGGTGTGTTTTGCCAGTGTTCGCCAAGTTTCATGACGAAGTCTAAACACTGAACTACGACTTCTTCCCTGTTTACTTCTTCAATTTTCTGTTCATTGAACTCTGCACGCTTAGTATCAATTGCACTCTTTAACTCTTTATAGGCGCGACGAGCTTCTTCATAAAGCTCGTTATCTTTTTTGTTATCGCGCATCATATCAAAGGTAGCCTTCTTCTGTTCTTTAAGCACTATAATTTCTTGCTCCTTCTGTTTGTTAATTTCATGGAGCGACTCGTACTCTTGGTTCCAAATATCTAAGATAACGGTTTCAAAGACTGTCCGTAGCTCTGCGTTTGGCCTCATGATATCTAGCTGTTGTAAGAAGGCATCGTGCGCATCAGCTGCCGTTACCCTAAAGCCACACTTATGGCGACAGTCGTAGTAATGATAGTAATTGCCTAACCTGTTTATAGAACGTGCACCACGAACGTTTTTACCGCAATGAGGGCACAGTAAACAATTACGTAATGGGAAATGCTTACTCAGCCTTGTTCTCCGTTTTTGTTTACCAATCTGACCTCTAGCGTCCAATACTCTTTGTAATTCTTGCCACTGGGCAAAGGTAATGGGTCCATCAAAATTAGCGTCAATGTAGTCATCAGAATATTTGCTGTCTATCTTGCCAGCATACAAAGGGTTACGACATACCTTCGTCCAAGTTTGCTTAGACATTGGTTTACCCTTAGAACTCTTTAAGCCTCTATCTGCCATTTCTTCTGCAATGTGTGCCTTGGTATACAGTCCAGTTGCTTGCTTCAATAAGCCTTCGCGTAATACTTCCCATTGGTGAGTATCTACAGGTTCTAGGATTGGGTTGTTAAGGCTATCACGCCCGTTTTTAAAGCCTGTTGGTGCAGGGCGTAGCCAGTAACCTTTTAAGGTTAGTGACATTGCTGCTGCACTAAGACGCTCTTTGCGTATATCATTTTCCAATTGCGCATTGAGAGCCATCACACCTTCTAAGTAACGCCCTGTGCTAGTGTCTTCAATATTTTGGGTAGCGTATTCTACTTTAATACCAGC
>CAYSVN010000069.1:1110-6010 GCA_964434585.1 uncultured Candidatus Peribacteria bacterium
ATCACTAATAAAAGCTAAACGGTCTACGTCTGGGTCAACTACAATTCCAAAATCTGCTTTTTCCTTCACTACTAAATCACAGATATCTTTTAAATGCTCCTTTAAAGGTTCAGGGTTATGAGGAAAATGACCGGTAGGGTCACAGTATAATTCTACAACTTCTACACCTAGCTCTTCTAATAATTTAGGTATTGCTATACCACCTGTAGAATTCACTCCATCTACAACCACTTTAAAACCAGCCTTTTTAAATTGGCTTGATACTGCGAAATAATTGGCTGCACCGCACCTTGAAACACTGTCAATTTTCCACAGGATTACGATATCTATCTCATGCTTACGGGTAATAATTTCGTTCACAACTTGAATGAACTGTTTCCGCTCTTCTTTGTCTGCACTTTCAGCAAGTGAGTATTCTTTGACCTTCTTGTAGTTCATTTCTTGTATGTACTTATCATTACCTTTGCGTTGTACTTCGAGCCCTTCACCATTATCTTCTTGTTTTTTGGTGGAAACTCTCAGAATACTAACGGCACGTTTTTGGCACGTTGATGCGGTATTATCTATCATAGTGACTTAATCATGCCTTGAAGTATCGAGAATGAAAAGTGCAAATAGCTTTAGTATAATAGGTGTCTTTGGTTCTACATACAGACTGCCTCACTACTGGGCTTGTGAAGCAGCCTGTGTATACAGACATCACTCATTCTTAAAATAAGTAATCATCTTGCGTGCCATCGTCTTGGTTTATGTCGTCTTCGAACAAATCAAGCCCATTGGCACTCTTAGCGTTTTCCTTTTGGTGTAGCTCTTCATTACTTACTGTCTCTTCTAAGGGTTCCAATACCTCTCCCTCCGTATCGTTGGTCTCCTTAGTAGCGTTAGGTAGCATCCAAGCCCAACTACCTTCACTACCTGTTTTACCAATCCGCTTAGAGGTTGCACCTAGTTCTTTTTTAGCACGCTTAAGAGTTCGCAATGAAAAGCCTACCTCTTCACCTTGAGTTTGCACTTCTTTTGCTGAAACAGGTTCGTCTGCCAACAATGTTTGTAAGAACTCCATTGCCTCCTCTTTTTCTGTGGTTCTCTCCTTATATTCTTTAGAGGTTTGCAACAGCATATCTTCTGTAACGTCACTTACGCCCATCCATGTAAATTGGCTATTGGTAATATCAAAGGCAATTGCAGGTGGTTTCTCGGTTAAGTTATTTTTTATACACGCTACAATACGTTGGTTCTTATTGTCTGGATGCACACCAAGTAGTAAACCTACCCTAGCAGCTGCGGTGTAGGCAATAGAGCCTTGCCCACGATAGATAGCTTTATCTGAACTACCTTTGTTAAGGTGACGGATACAAAGCAGCGCTACATTATACTTCGCAGCTAACTGTGATAATGGTGTAAGGACAGCACGTATGGCAGCGTCTTTATGAGTATCGACACCGTTGCCAATGTAAGCATTAAGGGGGTCAATAATCACTAAGGAGTATGGACGTTGCTTCAGAGCGCTTTCAAGGCTGGCAAGGTTGTCTGCAATATTTAAATGCTGTTCTGTTTTCTCACCTTGTATACCAGTTAAAACTTGGATTCTTGTTAAGTCAGCCTGCATACCTTCTAAGCGTGGTCGTATGGTATCTCCTAAGCCGTCTTCAGCAGATAGTATGAGTACATTACTTGGCTCACGTATCTCTCCATCGTCAGGCAATGGCTGCCCATTGGTGAGGGCAGCTGCTATAGCAAAGGAGAACCATGACTTACCGTTCCCAGGGTCACCATCAAGCATGGTGAGTTTGCCTTGAGGGATACGGCTACGCCATAGCCATTGGACGTCTTGTTTTTCAACGTCTGCTAGTGACACAATAACAGGGTCACCATTGTTTAATTTAACATTAGAGTTCATAAAAAGTTTTGGGAAAGGTAAATAAGAGCTTCTTCACGACTGCAATCAAGCATATGCATTGTGAAGTTAATAGGGTCGCCGCCTTTGCAGCCGCCAGACGACTTGCATGAATAACGACGAAAATAATTTTCAGGGTGAATAATGATAGACCGTGGTTTACCGTCTATAAATACTCTTTGGTTCTTGCCAGACTTCCTGAGTTCGAAGCCAAAATTATGGGCAATATCTACGATTGGTATACGCCGTAGGGCGTGAGTGTCGTAGTCACTTTTAACGTTTGATTTCATAATAATAAAAATGAAAGAAATAAACACTTCGGCCGAAGTAGTTACTATGAAACCTTTTATTAATCTAAAAAACAGTCCTATTTAGTGACGTATAACCAGTTTAAACCGTGTATAACCGTGTTATTTTTTTACAGAATATGTCGGTCCAATCTCCAACAATAAACCATTCTTAATAATAATCCTATGTCCAGTGTTTTTTTTCCAAAATTTATTAACTTCATATATTATTTTGGTAGCCTCTTGTGGAGTCTTTATGTTAATAGCTTGGTACTTAACTTCTCCCCTTCCTTTAGCTAAGGAGCCAAAAATTTTATACCCCCATTGATTTGGTTTATATGTTTTTTGAACGTTTTTGAATTCTACAAGCTTGCCATTATCAGCAATTTTTACTCCCAGCGTAAAGAACGCACCTTCTGCCATTTCTGCACCTTGTTTTATATCTGAATTAATTTTATTGATTTTACCTAGTAGCATTCCAAATCCGTGAGCAACAGTTTTATTTTCGTCATTATCCATAGTAACCATACTATATCACCTCTTTTTATTTTTTGTAGAGCTTTTTTAATAAATGTCTAAAGTTTTTGCTTCAGAGTTTATATTAATAATGTAGCTGGAGACCCTTAAGAGGGTATAGGTAAAATATAAATGGCTTATATAAGGGGTTTATAGAAACTTACAATATCAAAACTAGTATGAACATAATATCAAAACTCTATCAAAAATGTATGCGTATTCAATCGCCAAGAGTGGCGTTTAGAGCCTATAGGGACAATCTAGTGACCAGTGCTTTAGAGGGTATAGCAGTAATATAATTGGCTTACCTAATGGGCTTTTAGAATTTTTTAGAGACAAAATAGAGGCAAGGCAAGGGCAAAAATAATGTCAAACGAGTGTCAAAACTCATTTTTTATGACTAACAAAAGTAATAACAAAAATAGCATCAATAACAAAGGTAAAAACACGCAGTATTGCTCACTGTGAAGCCAAATAGTTGCTTAGGTACATTGGTTGCCCACTTTATACTTTAAGCACGTTAAGGAGTATTTACAGGACGTTTTGAGGTACATCAATTAACTCTAGCTATTCAACATAGAACTTTTTACGAACAACGCCATCAAAGCTATCATAAACCAATGTAAACTCATGCAAGTGGTCTGGTAGCACAAACGCTAAACTACCACTGGTTTTTGCACCACTTTGAATATTAAGGGCGGTCATATTGTCACGAAGGTTGTACGTTGCATTTGAGAGCTTGTAGGTGTAACCATGTTCATTTTCTACTGTAAAGTTTGTAGCGTTTACGTGGTGGCTAGAGAATGTATTGTTAAGTACCTCGACATACAATTGCACAAACGAAGCAAAACTTGGGTCATCTACACGTTGATAGCCTAATGAATTCGTTTTTCTAATACTAGGATTAATGGCAATGCTAATGTCTTTAAGTACGTCATGGAATGACATATCAGCTTGTATACGCTTCTTGGCATTCTGCCTCCTATTTTTTGCAGCTGCTACTACATCGTAGTTCTCATTCTTTATTTGCAACTCTTGTTCTACTGGTGCATACCCATCAATAGCACCTTGTACTTCAATAGTTGTAAACTCACGAATATTGCTGGTATTCATTGGTACTTCAACTGTTATTGAACTGTCTGCAACTTCAATAACTTCTTCATATTCATGACCTGTTATGGTTAAGGTAATTGGCCGTGAGCTTTGCAGTGTTACTGGAACGATATTAGAAGCGCTGGACTCTGGCACCTCCACTGTCACTGGTATTGCTTCGCGCTCTATTGTTATTAATTTTTCTACAGTAAATTCCTTACCACCAAATACACCTCCATAAACAATTAATTTTAGGTTAACGTTATCAGAGTATTTAGCCTCTGTCTTGTATTCATAACTGAATGAATTGTTTGTAAGCTCATTTTTTCTGTTATTAACGTATAATACCTTTCTACAGCTATCACATGCTGTTTTTACTTCTCCTTCTAGCCTATATGCATCGCCCTTAAAACTTGTTTCACTATAAATAATAAGTTCAGGTTCAGGCGCAACTCTTGAATATATAAAGGGTAAAAACATGGCTATACAAAATATAATAAAGCCAATTGCAAATAGTTGTATGTAGCCAGGCAGCTCTTCAAAGTTTGAGGTGAAAATATTTTTAGACATAGAGGAGTAAAGTAAGTTGTAAAATATCCCAAAAGGACGCTGAGACATCGCTGCACTAGCTACTTTCAGGACAAGTCCCACAAGAAACTAAACGAAGTTCAGCGCCCTACACGGGCTCTTGTGGAGACAGCCAAAAATAAGCTTGTCCTTTGGTGAAAGTTATAACTAGTGCCCACCAAGTATGCCTGTAGCTGTCATAAATTCAAAGGAAAACTAACAACCTTCTTTTTCTATTTTATTTACAACGCGCAGGCAACCCATTAGGGGGTTGCAGCGCTGACATGCATTGTTGCTATAATTAATCACCGCCTAAGGGTACCAACTTCAGTGGTTATACCCTTGGCCCCCTTAAAGGGCCAAAGGGTGGAGTATTAATAATATTTCAATAGTTATATATGTACCCTTCTCTAAGTCTATTATTAACCTTGTGTAATTGAAGACATAAAGTAGTAATATCATGTTTTTAGCTATAGCTATTGTGTTACTGGCAAAACACACCAGTTCAAGCTCAAAACCACATACAGAGCTTAGTATTTCC
>CAYSVN010000070.1:0-5965 GCA_964434585.1 uncultured Candidatus Peribacteria bacterium
ATTGAGCTTTCTACAGTGAGCGGTATAGAATACACGATTGACACCGGTAACGACACTGCTGTGTTAAATGTTCTTGATGATGATGCTTCAACTGCAACCTCAGGCAGTTGTGTAGATGGATGGTGGGAGTATGGCACTACCTGGTATGAATCTAGTGCTACCTGCGAGAGTGCTAAAGGTTCAATTTGTATTGTGGCAGCTTGTGCTATCACACCTGATACCGGTGGAGGTGGAGGTTCAAGTTCATCTTCTTCAAGTATTTCGAGCGCTGGTTCTTCTAGTGTTTCGACATCTCCTGATTGTGTAGATGGTATATATATGGTTCCATGTTTAGATCCGGGTGGAGAATGGTATCCTGATGAGACTGCTTGTAACGCTTCCTGTGGCACCCCTTGTGCCGTTGCATTACTTTGTCCTGTAGCAGCGCCTTTATAGAAAGTAAAACTGTCGCTTTTTTATTACAATAGATTTATACTGTTTTTGTGTTTATGTATTCCAAACATGCCGGCTTTACGTTAGTGGAACTTTTAATTGGCGTTGCTATTATTTCGATTTTATCCGGTTTAACAATTTTAACAATAAACCCTGTTAAGTATTTAGGTGATGCTCAAGAAGCTACAGAAATGTTTCAGGCAAACCAAATAGAAAAAGCATTACTGCGTATGTACTCTGCTAAAGGAGCACTTCCTAATACTGCACAAATACCAACAACACTAAATACGGCGCTTTCTATTTGCGCAGAAGGACTAGATGATTACCCAAATTGCATAGATATTAGCGCTATTGTTACAGAAAATATTTTACAAGCTTTGCCCGTAGCAAGCGATGCAGAGTTTGGGACTATTGGATTTTCTGTTTACAAAGATATACTTGGCATTGCCCATGTTATTATTTCGCCAGAGGCGGAATAATTATTTTTTACGATGTAATACTATAAGCATTGCTACAAATTCACTTAAGCCAAAACCAATAAAAAACCATGGTAAAAAGAACAAAAAGAACACTGAGCTTACTTGTTCTAGTGATCCTAAAAATTGAAGTTCTGTGCTAAGTAGGTATACGCCCGAAATAATACCAAGAATACTAAGAGCAATAGCAAGTGCGAGACTAATTTTGTAATGGAGTTGCATAAGGTTGAGGTAGAAGTGTATAAAGTATAATGGAGCTTTTAATGTGATGCTACTACGTCGGGCCCTTAAATGTTCTTCTTGGCAACTCTTTTCTTTTACTCCATTGCTTAGTACACTATAACTCATGGATACCCCACTTATACAAATTAGTAATTTACAAAAATCATTTTTTAATGATGACTTAGAAACAAAAGTTTTACATGGTATAGATCTTACTATTAAAGCAGGGGAGTTTATTTCTATTATGGGTCCTTCGGGATCTGGTAAAAGTACCTTAATGCATATTTTAGGTTTTTTAGACCAGCACACTGGGGGTGATTATTTTTTTCAAGGTGAGCCAACTAAGCATATGACAGACGACGAAATGGCTGCAATACGTTCAAAACGGGTTAGCTTTGTGTTTCAAGCATTCTTTTTATTACCGAGAACTACAGTACTACAAAACGTAATGCTTCCCTTGCTTTACCAGCCAAATATTTCTATAGAAGAGCGTAAAACTAGGGCGCTAGCAGCTATTGCAGCTGTAGATCTTAGCGATAGGGCTGAGTTTTACAGTAATCAACTTTCTGGTGGACAAAAGCAACGCGTGGCGATTGCTAGAGCTTTGGTAACAAATCCTGAACTAATTTTTGCTGACGAGCCTACTGGAAACCTTGATTCAAAATCTGGCTTACAGGTAATGTCTGCTTTGCAAAAATTACACGATGAAGGCCATACCATTATTTTAGTAACACATGAACGTAGCACCGCGGAACATGCGGATAGAATTATTGAACTACGTGATGGATTGCTTGAAAAAGACTCCAGTGACTTTGAAACACGGAGAGCGGAAGGAGCGATAACATTGAAATAAAGAATAGATTGTAGAGGTAGAAGAGGTTTTTTAGTTGATACATAATAAACTGAGTTCCTTCTTATGTTTTTACAGCACATTCTATCTCTGTAAGGTTTGGCTATCCTCGGATTCCCTGATCCTTACCCCAGTGTTTCACGCGTTCATCTGGGTGAATAGGAATAGGATACGTTTCTAGTACTACCTCCAATAGGTCTATTAGTTTTTCAGGATCATCATGCAGTACAACATTTGGTGTCATCTCACGACTGCAAATATCTTCAATAATATGTGGTACATTGTCTGACATTCCACCGGTGCCCGTTAAAATTCCACATGGTTTTCCTTCGTTGTAGGCAATGGTAAACTCATTAATAGTACCAACACCTCCGCCAACAAACACTAAGGCATCACTACTACGAATATTAACAATATCGCGCTCCATAAACCCTTGGCCGGTATACATAATAATTTCTGGTGTTAAGGGAGACTTGTATTCATTTACATGCTCGTAAGCAGAAAATGCAGGGGAAATTCCAATAGTTAGCCCACCAGCTTCTCGGGCAGCAATTAATGCATCATCTGGTAAGCCAGGACAGGCACCATTTAAAAGAATATAACCACGGTCAGCAATGGTTTTACCAAGTGCTTGTGCTTTTATTACTGCGGTATCGTTATTTAATTGGTCGCCACTGGCAGAACCCATAACGCCAATTTTTAGTTTTTGTTCCATAGTTGTTTATGTTGTAAGTAGTGTAGTTATTATAGCAGACTTTTAACCATTTGTATCTATTTCTTCTTCGATGTTACCTATAGAAGCTTTGGTTTCTCTTATTTTTTTTCGAATGCTGATCACTTTTCTTGCAAGAGTTAACCGTGTTTTTTCTTCCTCCTCGCTGCTATCGTTAGCTATAACTTCACCATCAACTTCTTCTATTAGTAATGGCTCATCTTGCGACTGTTGATGGTGCCTGTTCTTTCTATTTGCCTCTTCTAAATCTTCATTCAATTCATTTAATAATTCTTCATAGGCAATCTTAAGTTGTTTTTTCCAATATATTATTTCTTCATCATCTAGTACATGCTGGCCTTGTTCTAAGTTTTTAATATTTTCTAAAATTTCTGCAATAGTATCTCCTGTTGGTACGCCGGTATCGGATGCCTCTCCATAGAAACTACCAGAATCTGATTTATTCATATTCATAATGTTATTTATTGTAAGCCGTCATTTAATTTATTGTAATTTAACTTGTTTGTAGGTTTTTTTCTTTTTACCACCCCTTTTGGTTCAATTGCCGTGGTTGGTCTGTTAAATACTTCAAAAGCTGCATCTATTGCTTTAGTGGTTGTTTGATCTACTGATTCGTGTGAGCTTTCAATAGGTTTTTCAACATTATCTATTAGGCCTTCTGTAAGAATACTACTCATACCCCTTAAAGAATCGCGTCGAACAGTTTCGCCACTTATCTTTTGGAATGTTCTTAGTATCTCTTCTTCGTTTAACTTAAATTCGCTGTTTATCTTAAAATCATTGTCTAGGTTAAATGAGTTTTTTTCTTGTTTCATATAATATTATTATAACATATTTTATTTTAAATTACCAGTACAGTGGTTTGAATTCATGGGTTAGTAAGGGTACGTTGCAGTTCATGTCTAAACATCTTGTTATTGTAGAGAGTCCGACAAAGGCTCGAACTATCCAGCCTTTTTTAGGTAATGATTACCATGTTCTTGCGAGTATGGGGCACGTTCGAGATTTACCCAGTAGTACTATGGCGGTAGATACAGAAGGGGACTTTACGCCAGTTTATGAAGTGTCTGACGGTAAAAAGAAAGTAATTACAGAGCTTAAAAAAGCTTTAAAAGCTGCAGAAACCTTATGGATTGCAACTGATGAAGACCGAGAAGGAGAAGCTATTGGATGGCATCTATTAGAGGTTCTTAAGCCAAAAAAAGAAGTGCCAGTAAAACGTATTGTGTTTCACGAAATTACAAAACCAGCTATTTTAGCTGCTATTGAACATCCGGTAGACATTAATCAAAACCTCTGTAAAGCTCAAGAAGCACGTCGTGTTTTAGACCGCTTAGTAGGTTATACACTTTCGCCACTACTATGGAAAAAAGTAGCTAGAGGTTTAAGTGCTGGCCGTGTACAGAGCGTGGCTGTAAAAATTATTGTTGATAGAGAGCTTGCCATTCGTGCTTTTAAACCAGAAGAGTACTGGTCTTTAATTGCACTACTTAATACTGATAATAAAGAAGGTATAGAAGCTACACTTAAAAAACGTGATGGTAAAAAAGTTATTCCAGGCTCGCAGGTAGAAATGGATGAAGTTTTGGAAGATCTTAAAAATGCTACCTACACCGTGGCTGATGTTGAAGAAAAAGAGGTAACTAAAAATCCTTCACCGCCATTTACAACTTCGACCTTGCAGCAAGAAGCTGGACGTAAGCTTGGATTTTCTTTAAAACAAACCATGGTAGTTGCACAGCAGCTTTATGAAGGTATTAAATTACCAGGAGAAGGACAAACTGGGCTTATTACCTACATGCGTACTGACTCTGTTAACTTAAGCGAAAAAGCTGTTACGGATGCTAAAGCTGTTATCGAATCTGAATTTGGTAAAGAATTTGCACTAAGTGCCCCGCGTACATTTAAAACTAAAAGCAAAGGTGCACAACAGGCGCATGAAGCCATTAGGCCAACGGAAATGCACAGAACTCCAGGTAGCTTAAAAGGAGTGCTTGATGCAGGACAATTAAAACTTTACACCCTTATTTGGAAACGTGCTGTAGCTTGCCAAATGGCTGCTGCTAAACTTTAAAGAGTAGGCGCAGACATTGAATCTAGCCGCTACACTTTTAGGGCAACTGGCCAAACAGTGGTATTTGCTGGATTTTTAAAGGTTTACCAAGAAGGTAAGGATGAAGCCAGTGAACCAACCAGACAAGAACCCGTTCGACAGGCTCAGGGGTTAGGTGATAATGAAAAATTCTTACCACAGCTTACAAAAGGACAAGTGTTAACACTTGATAAGCTAAACCCAGAACAACACTTTACGAAGCCCCCTCCACGTTATACGGAAGCTAGCTTGGTTAAAAAATTAGAAGAAGAGGGTATTGGTCGACCAAGTACCTACGCTCCAACTATTTCTACTATTCAAAATCGTGGTTATATAGAAAAAGAAGGTAAACAGCTTAAGCCACTTGATGTTGCCTTTATGGTAACAGAGCTTTTAAGTAAGCACTTTCCAGATATTGTAAGCCTTAGCTTTACCGCTAGTATGGAAGATAGCTTAGATGGTATTGAGGCGGGTACTATTAATTCTACAGAATTTTTACGTGATTTTTATGGCCCATTTGCAGGCAGTGTAGCAGAAAAAACAGAAAGTATTTCGCGTAGTGAGGTTCAAAAAGAACGTGAACTAGGCGTTGACCCTAAAACCAAGCTAACAGCTATTGCTCGTTTTGGTCGCTTTGGACCTTACGTACAGCTTGGTAAAGTAGATGAACTTGGCAAAGATGATAAACCAAAGTCGGCATCATTACCTAAAGATGTACTACTAGATGATGTAACATTTGAAGATGCGATGGCGCTGTTTGTGTTTCCTAAAGAACTTGGTGAGCATAATGGTGATATGTTAACTGTTAACCTTGGCCGCTTTGGTCCTTATCTTAAATGTGGTAAAACAAATGCTAGCCTTGGTGAAACTAATCCTTCGGATGTAACGTTTGATGAAGCAGTTGTGATATTAAGTACGGCTGCAGAGCAAAAGAAAAAGGCAGCAGAGCCACTTAAAATCCTTGGTGAAGACCCAAATACCAAAGGTGAAATTACTGTTAAGACAGGAAGGTTTGGTCCATATGTTACCGACGGAACTACGAACATGAGTATTAAAAAGAGTATTGAACCAATGGATGTAACGTTAGAAATGGCTATTGAAATGCTAGAAGCTAAACGTAAGCGTGGTCCTGGTCGCCGTGGTGGTTTTAAAAAGAAAGC
>CAYSVN010000071.1:0-2447 GCA_964434585.1 uncultured Candidatus Peribacteria bacterium
GGTCAGAAATGTAAGTATGTAAGTCTTTATTAAACCACTTTAAAAGAGGGACAGCGAACCCCATTTTTTTACGATATAAAATATCATCTGGTAAATATGTTTTAAGTGCCTGCTTAAGGGCATGCTTGCCACTACGTCCTTTAATTTTTAAGTCCGAAGGAATGGTTGCAGCAAGTTCAAGTAGTTTATGGTCCAAAAAAGGACTACGGCCTTCTAGTGAATTCATCATGGTGGCAATATCTACCTTTGGCAGTAAGTCACCCGGTAAGTACATTTTAAAATCTGCAAATAGCATTTTGTGTAGAATATCATTGGTGTTGGATGCTTCCAAAACAATATTAGTTAGCTGATTAGCATTACTATGTAAAACATGTTCTTTAAACTTGGGACAATATAAAATATCTTTTTGTTGTTGGTTAAAATAGGTAAGAAAGTGTAAATATTGGCTCGCAAACGTTTGGCTTGCGGTATCTGCAAATCTAAATGCATGTTGTAACATGTTATTAGACCTAGATTTTGTAAGGGTTTTAATAATATTAAGTGCCAACTTAGAGCCAAGGATATTGTTAATAGCTTGGAACATTTTTATCATGCGGTAACGAGTGTAGCCACCAAAGGTTTCATCACCTCCATCACCATTAAGAGCAACGGTTACATATTGGCTAGCATGTTTACTTACGTAGTATGTGGCTAGCTGACTACTGTCAGCGTACGGTTCTTCATAATGGTAAACTAAATTAGAAAGCTCATTAATCATTTTAGGCTCTACAATAAATTCATGGTGGTCTGTGCTATATAGGTCAGCTACTTTTTTTGCATAAGGCAATTCATTAAAAGAATCCTCCTTAAAACCAATTGAAAATGTTTTAATGGGCTGAGAGCTGTTCTTGGCCATCATTGCTACAACAGCACTAGAATCTACACCACCAGATAAAAAGGCACCCAACGGAACATCAGATCGCATACGCAGTCTTACTGATTCTTCGAAGGTCTGTAGAATTTGTTCGTTCCACTCGTTATGGGTTCGCTTGTCCTGTTTAGAAAAATCAATGTCCCAGTATTGTTGTTTAGTCAGTTTTTTAGCATCGATATCTAGTAAAAGATAATGTCCTGGTTCTAATTTTTTAAGATCTTTAAAACCAGTAAGTGGTGCTGGTACATATTGGTACGTTAAATATTGATCAATAGCAGTAAGATCAATTTCTTTTTTATATTCAGATTGTGTTAAAATTGCCTTTAATTCAGAGGCAAATAAAAACGTAGTGTCATCTTGATAATATTTAAATGGTTTTTGACCAGTGCGGTCGCATGCGCAAAACAACGTGTTTTGCCTACTATCATAAATGGCAAATGCAAACATTCCTCTAAGGTGCGTAAGGCAGTCAACACCGTGTTCATCATACAGCGCTAAAATAACCTCAGTATCAGTTTGAGACTGAAAAATGTGCCCCTTATCTTCAAGCGTACTACGCAATGCTTGGTAGTTATAAATTTCACCATTAAATGTAATGTGGTAATGTTCTTTGTAGCCCATTGGTTGCTTACCTCGCTGCGATAAATCAATAATTGATAACCTACAATGGCCAAGTCCTACTTGCTGATTATTAGAAATGTAAACCCCATCGCCATCTGGACCGCGGTGTTTAATAGTGGTATTCATTGTTTGAATATCATCTGCCGTAAGCGTCTTATGAAAAAGAATTTTACCAGTAATACCGCACATAGTAAGATTTTAAAATTATAATGAAAGGCTGTTTGCCCACTCTGGCAAAATGCGATCTTTCGAAAAATACCGAAGATGATCGCTCCAATCGACTATAGCATTGTTATGTAGTTGTTGTAAGCGATGAATTTCTGATGCTAGTGTTTGCGCAAGATTCTGAAGCGAGGGATTTAAAATAGAAAAACTTTCATGCTGGTAGACATTAGAAATAGGCTGAATATCAGCATGGTTAGATACAATGGGTTTTAAGAGTATTTCTCTTGGTCCAAAATTAGTATCAAGACAAACAATAGGTAATCCTGCTGACATGGCTTCTAAAAAAACATTGGGAAATCCCTCCGAAAGAGAGGTCGAAACAAAACAATTAGCACGACCGTAATACTTATTGGGGTCTTTATGGTAGCCAAGTAGTGTGACGTTTTGTTGTAAACTAAGTTCATTAATCATATTTTCTAGAGTTGGCCGCAAGACACCTTCACCTAAAATATAAACATGAGCTTTGCTTGAAACTACACTAAGTTCTTTTGATGCCTGTAGCAAAAGTTGGTAGTTTTTTTCTGGTACCAATCTACCAACACTCAAGACAATATTTTGTTTTTTAATAGGGTTATTAATAACATCTTTTGTTTGAATAAAATTGGGAATAACAGTAATTTTATTGCTAGGAATAAGTAATTTTTTGCGAAGGGCATGTTTAAGTGAATCGGTGGGAAGAACAATATTA
>CAYSVN010000071.1:2457-5370 GCA_964434585.1 uncultured Candidatus Peribacteria bacterium
AAGCAAAGCGATACAGGAACATAATTGGTACAGTCGCCTTAAGCCCATGAAAAAAAGGATTACAGCGTATAGAAACCGTAGTTTTTATACTAGGATGCAGTAATGCATAAAGCATAACAGGAATGCTAGAAAACTCCATAAAGCTAATAATATGGTGAGCACCTGTTTGTTTACACGTTTGTTTTATAATGTTCATTCTTGTAGTAATACTATACAAGGTATGAAAAACCCCTTTTTTAGGGTTTAAATTAGCACAAATAACATCACATATGACAGAATGTTGATGTTCAGTTTTAAAAAAAGTTAGTATGGTAACCTGGCAGTCTTGCGCCAGGTAGTTCGCAACCTTACTGGCCACTTTTTCTGCGCCACCCCCCTTAGCAAGTGATGCAATAACAATAAGAATATGTTTAGATGGTTTCATACAGCTAGGTAGTTTTACGAGATAATGTGCCTTCAATACAGTCTTTCCACTGCTCGGCAACCACAGCAGGTTTAAAACGATTCAGTGTGGTAACAGGTTTAAATGGTAAGCTGCTTGATTGTAACTTAGTTGATAAAATAGCAGCCACAAGCTGCTCAACTGCTGTATTAGTATTAGTTTGAGCGTCGGCAATAAGAATGCCTTGCGGAGATATTTCAGGGTAATTCATAACATCATCATGGTCAGCGTTCAGTAGTAGCTCTCGTGGTCCAGTTTCACAATCAGTAGAGATAACAGGAACATTAAAGCGCATGGCTTCAATAACAACATTAGGCATGCCCTCGCTAAGCGATGTTAGTAGTAAAATATGTGAGTATCGTAAAAAAGAGTAAACATTATCTTGGCGACCAACAAAAACAACATGATCAACGATATTTAAATCAATACATTGTTGTTTAAGTTCATGTTCAAATGGACCATCTCCTACAACAAGTAATTTAATAGTGGGGTCTGTATTAACCAATTGCTGCATTGCCATTAGTTGTAGTGTTATATTTTTATCATCTACCAATCTAGAGATGGAAATAAGTACAAAGTCCAGATCTGTTATTCCATACTGAGTTAGATTAACACGCTCATTCACGACATTGTTATCAGGAAATTCATAAATATTTGGAATAACAGATATATGTTTAGGTTTACAGTTTAAAAGCAGTCGTGTTGCTAATCGGTGGCTCTGCACAATGGCACCGTCTGCAAATGGGTAAAGTAGCTTCATTAACATCCGTTGTCCTTTTGTTCTAAATGATGTGTTACCACGTGGTAGTACTAAAATTTTTAAAGATCGAATAGAAATACCAAGTAACACAGAAAGGAAAGAGGCAGTTTCCTTAAACCCTAACACAAGTTCAATATTATGTTTTTTTAATAATTTACGACATTGATATAATCTTGTAACCGTATTTGTTATTGTTGCGACCGGAGCGCTATCGCCCAAGCCAATAAAATATTTACCTTGATATTCTTTTGGTATTTTACAAAATGTAATAACATAAACATTAAAGTGATCAGAAAGGAATTTTTGCACAAGTAATGCTGATTTTTCAGCGCCTCCACCATTAATAATTGATGGAATAATAATGGCAATATTTTTTTTATCCATCTTGTTGAACTAAGAATAAGTCACTCCATTTTTGCTCAGTAACCTTCCAATCAAACTCATTGTGAATTTTGTTCATTGCTGCTTTTCCAAACTGCTGTCTTTTGTTGCTATCTGTAATCATCTCTTCAATATACTTGGCCAGCATTATTCTGTCGCCACTATTATAAATCAGGCCTTCTTGTTCGTGCTTAATTAAATACGGAACACCGCCAACATTACTAGCTACGCAGCAGCAACCAGAAGCCATAGCCTCCATTAAAGCATTCGGCAAGCCTTCGCAGTAGCTGCATAATACAAATAAGTGGCTAGCACCCAGTAGCGCCGGAATATCATCTTGCAGCCCCATAAAGTTAACATCGTCTTTATACTGCTTATACAAAGGGTCTTGTTCATTAAATTTTCCAATGACTCTAATTTCAATATGTGGATACTTTTTCTTTAATACAGTGGTAACAGCTAGGTAGTCGTCAACACGTTTAACAGACTCCAGTCTACCAACATAACTAATAATAAGTTTATCGTGTTGTTGGTTGGGTAAAAACCGTTCTGCATTAATACCAGATGCAATCACCTTTGTTTTTTTGTAAATACCCATACGCTTAAGCACATTAGGTGGTTGGGGGTGAAATGTAACAATACGGTTGGCACTTAACATAATAAGCCAGCCTAACGTATGTGCATAAATCCAAGCACAAATGTTAAAGAGCCGACCTTTAGTAAACCATGTAATGCCGACAAGGGCGTCTGTCATAAGGTCAACCTTTTTACCTTGTAGCCTTAGCCAAATAACACTAATAGAAGACCAAAATAGTATTTTATTGACGATAATATGGTCAGGGTTAAATTTTTTAACAACGCGGTTAGTGATAGTAAAAAACCGAGGCGCAATTCCATAGTTCCAGGGGTCTTTTAAAAAAATATCTTGCACTTTCCCCAAGGTAATATGTTCAGAAATTTTCTCTTCCTCGTATGCAGAGCCATTAGCGGTATTGGCCATCGTTAAAATAAAGACATCAAACCCCATGCTAGCCCAAAGCTTGCTAAGGGTTTGGGTGCTGCGCATCCAACGGTGTGGCTCTTTGTAGTATGAAGATATTAAAAGAATTCTAGGGCGAATGTCAGTCATTATGGTAATTCAACATAAAGAACACCTCTTGCTGTATCGTTAATTGTAATATTAAGCCCTAATGAAGGTTCAGACACCCAGTTTAAGAAATTCTCTACTTTTTTATGAAGTGGTCCATTTTTATCTTTTTCAATTGTAACGGTATTAGTATCAAATATTATACTGCTAAAACCAAGTGCTTGTAGGCGCTGTAAGGTTTTT
>CAYSVN010000071.1:5380-5731 GCA_964434585.1 uncultured Candidatus Peribacteria bacterium
ATCACTATTATTTGGAATAAAATAAGGAATAAATGTACCAATACGGTAAAGGTGCGGACGGTTTGGGCGCTGCTGCTTAAGTGTAAGTATGCTACTAGTAATATTATCGTAATGAGGAATAGTTCGTTCCTCTAGGCTGATGGCAGAAACCTTACCCATAGAATATTCTAGCATGCTACGCTGGCTTTCAAATTGCCACATACGTAAATTCCACATGACAAGCAGTGCAACAATAGTAAAGATAACCATAATGGTTTTATTGAGATAATCGGGTGATTTTATCAACAAGACCTCAGCTGCAACAATTAAGCCTACAAACATAACAATTCCATACCATGGAATGCCGTACGC
>CAYSVN010000072.1:0-5487 GCA_964434585.1 uncultured Candidatus Peribacteria bacterium
GAAAAATTGTCATGTGCGAAACTTTTTTGTTACTTTTTTGGTTACAAAAAAGTAGAGGGAAATAAACACCACACTTGAGAAAATAAACTTTAACTCTTATACTATGTACATATGTACTCTTTAGCTGAACTTAAAACCGGTAAAGCCATTATCCATAATGATGATCCGTTTCTTATTACTTACAACCAATTTAGCAAACAAGGACGCCAGGGTGGTGTGATGTCTGTTAAAATGAAAAACTTAAAAACCGGTAATACTATTCAACACACATTCCAAGGGAGCGATAAAGTTGCTCCAGCAGATGTTGGCTACAGTAAAGTGCAGTACTTATATAAAGACGAAGACGGTATGAACTTTATGGACTTAACCAGTTATGAGCAATTTACCCTTAATGAAGACCAAGTTGGTGAAATGGCTAAATACCTAGCAGACGGCCAAGAGGTTGATGCTATGAACTTTGAAGGGACGCCAATTGGTCTACGTTTACCTTCTACTGTTATATTAGAAGTTACAGAAACAATTCCTGGAGTAAAAGGTGATACCGCTACTGGTGGCACTAAGCCTGCAACAATGGCTTCTGGCTTAACGGTTAGTGTGCCTTTGTTTATTAAAGAAGGCGAAATGCTCCGTATTAATACAGATACTGGAGAATACATGAACAGAGCTAATGATTAGTTAGTTTTAATCTACGTAGCAGCCACTCCTTAATTTTTAATGGGTTTACTTGAGTGTTTTTACTTGTATTTTTACCTCTCCCCAACCCTCTCCACTGAGGTGGCGAGGGTGACTTACGTTTAAACTAGAACAAATTTTAGGTGTTCTTAAGCGTAAGTCACCTCTCCTTTTCAAAGGAGAGGCCGGGAGAGGTTACCGATAAATCACTCTATCCGATATTCGCAGATCTACATACTGTGTTATTTCTTCTGGATTGACATTAGCAAGCAGTACTCGATAGCGTCGCAATTGGTCGTCTAACGGAGTAGTTAAGTCTATCCAAAGGTCGTATGTATCTAACGTTAAGTGTATTTCTTTCGCGCGTAAATACACTGTACGCTGCTGAACAACTTGGCTAAATTGGGACTCTAATTGTGCTACAGCATTACTTAGTGTTTCTAGCAATTCTATGCTCATAATTTGTTCGACTGGTTGTGGTCTTACCCCCCAATCGGTAAGGGTAATTTTTGGTAACGCTGTACCCGATGCGCTTACTGCCTCTGTTATATAGCCACTTTCGGTTATCCATAGCAATTTGCCTGTACTGGCACCTTGGCCATCTTCAAATAATACTTCTGCTACTAATTCTTCTAACTCTAGGGTAATTTGCAAATGGTTAGGATAGCTTTTCTCGACAACAATTGTTGTAATATCTGGAAACATTACTTGGATGTTTTGTTTAATCTCTCGTGATTGCGTAAAAAGTAAATGCTCGCCTATATACTGCTGTACTGCTGGCTGCACATCTTTTGAGGCTAACCTATTTTCCTGTGTCACAATACTAATGCTATCAATCGTAAGCCATGGAGAGAAAAATACAACGCCGCCAAATAATAAGATTCCCATCATAATTAAAGCTGGCAACATTGTTACAAATACCTTTACTGCATGTAGCCATTTTTGGTAAAGCCCACGCCACCAACGTATGTTTTGCTTTTTCTTAGATCGTGTTTTTTTGCCATAACGTCGTGACGCCAGTTCGCGCATTTTAAGGGAAACTGGTCGTTGAAATTCCTTTGGTAACCGACGTGGTTTTTTCATGATAGACCTAGTGTACCTTAACTAAAGACATTGCAACATATATGCTGTTATTACATCTTTTGAAGTATTAGTAGTTAAGGCTGATGTTATGCGCGTTAATGTTTTAATGGTTTGTTGGTCCACCTTTTGTTTTTTGGCTTGCAGCCACAAATACTTTATAAAAACCTTTTGATCTACACCTTTTTTGGTTAGTGACTCTAGTGTTTTTAATCTCTCTGCTGGGCTGCTGCTTGTAAAAAATGTACCAGCAGCATTATAAAGATCTTGTTGCTTGGCTACATAATCACTATTACCACAGCGGGCTACTACTCCTGGTGCGCCATTTGCTATGTCTTTTACAAATTGATGATGTGATGATTCAACCTCTTTCAATAATGGCTCCATATCGTTATCTAAGACTTTTCCAAACTGTACAATGCGACAACGCGATATAATGGTTTTTAGAAGACGGTCGGCAGCAGACGTTGTAAGAATAAACATAAGCTTTGATGGAGGCTCTTCGATTGTTTTTAGGAGTGCATTTGCTGCTGAAGTGTTAAGACGCTCTACATTTTTAATAATACAAATACGATATTTACCAATTGGACTTTTGTTTAATTGTTGCTGCAATGCATGAATATCCTCTAGGGTAATAGTATCTGTTTTTGCTGTTGGCTTTTTTGCACGGTGTTGTTGTGGAACATTACTAGAATCTGCAATCTCTTCCCAATTATCTTGCTGAGTATCTATCCATAATTTGTCTAAAATGTGTACATCTGGATTTGTAAGCGTTACAGCCTCACCAAGTAATTGCTCCGCAAACCAACGTGCCGTGGTAAACTTTCCAACGGCGGCAGGGCCAGCAAATAGGTAAGCATGCGATAATTGGTTCTGACTATGCTCAGCTGTTAATTGGGCCAATTGTGTTTGATGTCCAACAATACTCATATTGATAGTATAACACGTGCATCACTTACTTGTGATGCACTAAAGGCCGTACGCTTAACGCTCATAGTGTTTTTTGAATAAAGTTATTAAGGACAGAGCTAATACCTTTAATAGCCGGTTTTACTGGCATCTCGTGGAACGAAGAAATAATACCAAACTGGTCATCTTCTTTTTTCCAACCGAATACAATAAATCCTGGCACAGCCAATGACTTTAAAAACTCTTCTACTTTTTTTTGAATATCTTGTTCGTTCATAGTGAAGTTAGTTTACCATAAATATAAACGTAAGGAGTACTTTTTTATTTTTTTAAGAGAGGGTTTAGGCGTTAGTTATTAGGGATTAGTATTTTAGCCCCTCATCTCTATAACCTAAACCCTTATTCAAAAAAGTTTTACCTCATTCACAACTCAATAAAAATCAACTACAATACAGACATGAAATTCCTTCTTCGCATTGCGTTACGCTATGGCCTAACCGCCCTTACTATCTATGGCTTATTGCAATATACACCTCAGTACTTAACGCTAACACCACCAATACAAGGTGTTTTGGTTGCTGCGCTTATTGTGGCAGTACTTAATGCCCTAGTAAGGCCTGTGCTTAAACTTATTACCATGCCTATTGGGTGGGTGGCAGGAGCACTTGCTATTATTATTGTTAATGGAGTATTTATACAACTGGTAAGTATGATTGCAGACGGCCTACCTAACTTATTACAGCTAGAAATTACCGGCGGCCTTATGGGCTGGGTAGTTATTGCACTTGCGCTTGGTATTAGCAACTGGATTGTGAAGATTATTACGTAGTTTAATCTCGCACAAATGTTGAAACACTTACAACACGACCGTGTTCTTTTTGTGCGCTACGACGAGAGAACAGATACGTTAGTAACCATAATCCACCCACAACATAAATAAGCGATGGAATAAGCAAGATAGGAATAAAGCTAAGAATGTTTGTACCACTCATGCCAAAAGCATCTGCTAGACTACTAGGATTACCAGGTAAAATACTAGGTAAAGAAACAATAAAGTTAAAGACGCCGTGGGTAATAACCGATGCTGTTAGCCCTAGTGTAATAACGGTACCCTTAAATAATAAAGGTTCTGGAATCCAGGTTATTTTACTAAAGAAACTTAACATACTGTGGTCTGTTCCCTTATGTCGTTCGTCTTTAAGGTAAGCGCGGGCAAACATAGAATACCCTAATGCAAACCCAATAATACCAGTAGAAATAATATGGACCATGTTCGTTAAAATACTACGACCAAGCACATTACCAAGTAAGCTCATCCAGTCTGGTTTGGCTGCTTCTAGTACGTATGCGTTTACAAACCCAACAAAGTAACTAGGGTTTAAAACATTTTCAGCACACGCGAATCCAATGGCCGCTACAATACTTAGTTGCAGTACATCATCGATACTTTGGCAAAATGATTTACCACTGTGGGATAACACCCAAAATTTACTAACCTCCTCAATAAACCCAACAATTAAAAATGATACCAACATTGAAATCATGGTGGTATAAAGTACCTGTGGCGAGGAATGTAAACTACTTACTAAGCTAGAGGCAGCCTGGTTAAAGTTTTCTGGAATAACGCGGAAAAGTAAAAAGTGAAACTGCATACCGCCTTTTACAAGTGAATCGTAAAATAAAATAGGTCCAGTTGCCAGCATTCCTGCAAAAAATGTTAACAGCACTAAACTAAAGCGTTGTCGGTGTTCATGTAAAAAGAATACACACCAGAGTACCGCAGGGATAATTGCTACTGCTATAGAAAGTAAATAAGCTGCTCTTGTTTCTGTTGTTTCTCCGTAAATAATCATACCCATTAATACAACAATACAAGTACCAAGAACGGTAGCTCTTGTCTCTACATTCCAAGGGCCAAATAAAAACCGCCAAGTTGCTGCAATAAATAATAGTAATGCTGTTAGCACAAATGGCTGCCTGGTTATTTCATCAGTAAACATGTGGCTATGAAGCCATAAAAGCACCATGGTTAAGCCAAGGCCTACCACTATACCAAACACAATACTCTGATATTTTTTTGGAATAATATCTTTATATTGCAGCCAAAGATTTGTTGTTTGTTTTTGTTTCGGCATAATCTAATAATTATAGCATATATTGACTAAAAAAACTAGTTCCTTAATAAGATGGTTTATCAGCCTATAGTCCTACAATATTCCACTATGTGCTACAATTTTCTTATGAAATCTACTCTTTTTATTATTCCAGGCTTTAGACAATCAATCAAAAGCGATCAATATAAAAAACTCAGTAATACGTTAGGCAAAAAATATAACACTGTCTTGGTTCCAATTACATGGAATCGGCGAGTGATGTCAGATTATGTAAACGAGGCACTCGATTTTATAACTAACTACCATAAAACTAGTGAATCATTTGATGTTTTAGGATTTTCATTTGGAGCGATGATTGCCTTTATTACCGCTCCTGCACTTAGTCCTAGGCGATTATTTTTATGCTCACTGTCACCTTATTTTAAAGAAGATATTCCCATTATACGCAATCGGTGGAAGCGTAATATTGGAGGACGGCGCGTATCTGATTTTGAAAACTTTAATTTCCAAAAAATTGTTCCAACTATTAAAAGTAAAACCATTATTTTTGTAGGATCACAAGAGCTTATTAAATATCCTATATTGGCCAATAGAATTAAGTTTGCAAATAAATTTATTAAAAATTCTCAACTAATTACTATTGATAATGTTGGCCATGATATTGGTAGTGAGCAATACCAAAAGGTGATCTATGGCGCAATTTGATTTTTTT
>CAYSVN010000073.1:0-4193 GCA_964434585.1 uncultured Candidatus Peribacteria bacterium
CTCGGTAGAGAGTATGAAACAGGCAGATAAAACAGAGCTCTTAAAATTTTTAACCGAAGAACAGATTAGTTTATTGACTTAAAAAAGGAACGCTGCAACAAATGTTACAACGTTCCAATGAAGATCGTTCCAAGAAAAGCTTTAAAGGAGCAACAAAACGATCAGTTTTCCTCTTATTTAACTCAAGCGAGCATGCTTGCGGGCCTCTTGCGAGGAAGTTAACCAAGAAGATTACTCGGTCCCTGGAAAATCCAGGGGGTGCAAATCATAGGAGATGCAGAACAAGTTGAAAAATCAAATCAAAACCGAGTTAAGTAATATAATAAAATAATGACACAGTGTCAATAGTAGTTTTTTATAAAAAAACGGACTGATGCAATGTGCTCCAGTCCGTTTTACGCGATAACGTTAAATGCAAGCAATGTCGCCTGCTCTGAGAGTTTAAATCTCAGTGCTATCGTGTAAGGTGGCTGCCAGGAGAGGGCCCACTCCACGTCTTTCGACTTATTCCCAACTCCTGACAACCAAGGTCAGTAATTTATACTGATATTGTTTTTTTGTCAATGAGTAGCTAGTAGTTTTTGGTACTCACTAATCATGCCCTCCACACTAAATAGTTCCTCTGCCAACTTTCGACCATTCTGTTTTAACTTTTGTTGTAACAGTGGGTTATTTTTAAGGTTAGCAATAGCTGCCCGTATGTCATCTGGCTTACAAATAATGCTATGCTGCTCTCGCTCTAGGTAGCCCGCAATCCCACACTTATCGGTAATAATAGTAGGTACGCCGTGTGCCATTGCTTCTGCCACTACTAAGCCAAACGGGTCATGGCTCCGTGATGGCAATACAAAACAATCAATACTTTGCCAAAGATTATCAAGTGTTGGTAGGCGATCGATAAACTGCACTCGCGCCTTAATATTATTAAGTGGTTTTGCCCGCTTTAATAATTGTTGCTTTTGTGAACCACGTCCAACAATCGTCAACATAACATCATTAATACTGCTAATGGCATCTAGCAGTAAATTTACCCCCTTTTCTTGCTCTAGCCTTGCAATACAACCAATATGCCATGGTGTATTACTTAATTGTGTAGTGGGCTCATCGGTTGCTATTGGCAGCTCAATTCCATTTGCAATACAGGCAACATTATCTGTGGGCCAGCCAAGGCTTACATAAATCTGCTTACTTAAAGGGGAAACCACTACCGTCGTTACACTTTTGCTAAGCTTGCGTAATTTCGGCAGCCATAGGTTACCGGTTAACCAGCGGCCAACGGGGTCATGTTCTATCCATAACACTTTAATATTATGCTGTAGGCAATATGGTGTTAGTAGTAATTTTTCAGTCATGGAATGCATCAGTACAACGTCTGGCTTAACACGTTCTACTTCCGATACTAACTTGCCTGTAACTGTTGTGCGGTCGGCAAACATGGTAAGCATGCGCCCTTTTGTAACAGGTGGTGGGCCAACTTCAAGCACAGTATTTGGTGCTAACACTCCAAGTAATGCAGGACAGCTACCCAAAAAACTAACATTGTGCCCAGCGGTTTGCAGTCCATTAAATACACGTTCAATTTGAACTTCAGCCCCTCCGCCTGGTATGGCAGTTAATGGAAAGCGAGTAAAAAGAATATTCATAGTATTATTGTATCGTATTTACCGAATGATGATAGAGTTGACAATTATGCCGTTCAGCGTAGTATTTAATCTTGGAATGAATACCCTTAAACCCAATTGGGCAGAGCTCCTCCCGCAAGCAGTTAACATTGCAGAGAACATTCAAACACATTATAGAAACACAGGTTTTACAATAGAGCGTAAGTCAAAAAGCCCTTCTGACGTTGTAACAATTGCCGATAAAGAATGCGAAGAAGCACTACGTTTATTTTTTAAAAAGCACGCACCAGAATATAACGTGTTTGGAGAAGAAGGAGGAGCAATGCATTACAATGGCAATGGTAAAGTTATTATTATAGATCCTATTGATGGCACAAAAAGTTTTACCCAATTAAAAAAAGGGTTTGGTACCCTTATTGGTGTGTACGACCAAGGGTTAAACATTGCTGGAATTGAAGCAAATACGATGCAAAAAATTCGCTGCTTAGCAACGCAAGATGGAGAGTTTCAACAGTTAGGCAGGAAGATAAACCCTTGTGTAGAGTGTATTTATGTAAGTACCAGGAAACTTATAACAGATGAGTTAAAGTCAGATTTAAGGGAACGAATTGAAGATAAATTTCCTCAGTATCCGGTTGCATTTGTTGGCAAAGACAATTGCATAGAGCAGGATGTATTAAATCGCTTACGTGTATTTACCGGCCATTGGGCTGGTTATATCCATAGCGGACTAGCAAGACACGACTTAGCTGCAGTACCAATCTTTGCAGATAAAACAGGTGTTGTAGCCACAAATCATAAAGGTAAAGCATATGATTATTTTGATGCTACGTTTGAACAGCGCGTTTATCAAAATGCTGGCCAGCCCGGTGTAAGTAACGAGGAGGCAAATGAAATTATTTACCGCAATCCTTTAATAGCCTCTAAGCAAGAAGTGCACGATGGTTTACTGCGTATTATGGAACAATATAAAGAATTACTTATTCCTAAGGAGTTGGCAGCGTAGTTAACAATTAGGCTAAATACGTTATAGTAAGTAGTGCATAAAATAATAGGCCTTAACGCAATTATAACATTAAGACCTATGTATTAATTCTATAAACTACTTATTTAACAGCCACCTGCATGCTAATTTCTTCTGTTGGCTTGTCTCTAGCATCACGATCTTCAGCTACAATAGCATCAACAACATCCATACCATCGGTCACTTTACCAAAAATGGTGTGGTTACCGGTTAGCCAAGGAGCGTCTGCTTGGGTAATAAAGAACTGTGAACCATTAGTATTTGGTCCACGGTTAGCCATGGCTAGTACACCGCGTACCATCTGTTCGTCGTTTGGCTCGTCTTCAAAATCGCGACCGTAGATACTTTCACCGCCCACACCAATTCCTTGTGGGTCACCACCTTGAATCATAAATTCAGGAATAACGCGGTGGAAAATAACATCGTTATAGTATCCATTTTGTGCGTGTACAATAAAGTTTGTAGCAGCTAAAGGCGCAATGTCTGCGTCAATTTCTACAGTAATATCGCCAAGACGAGTAGCAATAACAACTGTTTTTTTACCGGTTAAAAGTGCACCATCGTAAGTGCCAAGATCATAGTTACTATCCATAGTAGTTGGGGGGGTAGGGGTAGGCTCATTAAGGTCTGTATTGATTTCTTCTACTTCGTCGTCATCCATCATGACATCATTATTATCTTCCTCCATCATGCTGTCATCGTTATCATCATCTTGTTCCATTGCGTCTTCAAAAATTTCTACAACCGCCTCAGGAGTATTTTCTACAACATCTTCCACTGCTGCTGCAGTATCATCAAATACATCAGACGTTACCTCTGGTGCAGAGCTACAAGCACTTAGTAAGGCTAAGGTAAATAAAGGGATTAAAAAATAACCAAGTTTATTCATAAATTGCAGGGGAAAATTAAAGTACAGGTATTGTAATGGGGGATCGGTGGATGAACAAGAAAAAAAGCCGAGGGTTAGTCGGCTTTAATAATTTATATGTACCCATGTTTTTAATGTATTATAGATTTTTTAATTATCTTTTGGATTCACGAAGCTTATAAATCTTCTCATCTATAACTGTTCTTAGCTCATTACGTCTATTTTCATGGCTTGTCGATAAAAATGAGGTATCACGAAGTTTTAGCTTTTTACAAATTTTTTGATATTCATTAAAGAGAATGATGTTTGTGATTGAATCTCTCGTGATATGAGAAGTTGAGATAATATAATCATTAATCCATTGATCAATCCTTCCTCGGGCAATAGAAGGAGATAGAATAACATTTTCTAAACCAGGGGGCATTTCCCTGTACTCCGATTCAAACATGGGTTGATAATGGCGATTTTGACCTTGTGCAATCCAAGCCTGGCAGCCATTAGCTTTAATAGTATGAATTGTATGCTCTTTTATGTCATGTCCAATAATTTTTTCATCCCAGCCACAAACAAATGCTGTACAAGCTGCTGGAGTAACCAGAACCTCTAGAGGGTTTGTTGAGCTAGTAGGAAAACAGGTATAGCCATCACCACAATCTTTTCCTAAAACGGACATTATTCC
>CAYSVN010000073.1:4203-5268 GCA_964434585.1 uncultured Candidatus Peribacteria bacterium
AAACATAGGTATTTGTTCTCTGCGATCCTCGATCTCTCTCAGTGAGAATACCTGCCTTACATTCAGGAAAGGTTTGTTCAATTTTTTCGACGCATTCCTCTGGTTGCAACGGAGGTTCTGGTGAGTATTTTGTAATTGAACAGCTCTCAGGCCATAGGTGGATATAGCCTTTTTTAAAAGCCTGCTCTTCTAGTGATCCACGATTTAGATAATCTTCAAGTTGCACACTATATTCTGTGGCCGATAGTGTAGATTCATTATTTTCCATAAATAAGTGGGGGTAGTTGATAAATAATAAATAAGTGTCATAATTATATTTAAAAACATTAATTTGTGTACACTTAAAATGTAATATATTTATTTTTTGCTTATATATAGACGTAAAATAAGGTATAATAGTGTTGTACAATTATGTTCAACAATGGATAATAACCAACTGTTACAGGCATTTATAGATGCTGGCTGGAAACGCCAAGAGGCTAAACTTTACATGTTGTTATTAGAGCTTGGTGCACAACCAGCTAGTGTGTTGGCTAATCAAGTAAGTCGAAACAGAGTAACCACTTTGCATGTGTTAGAAAAAATGGTAGATAGGGGGTATGTTAGTAAGCAGAAAGCTACGTATGGCTGGAAGTACGTTGCTAGTGATCCTGAAGTCATCTTGGCAGCTCTTACAACACAGCAAGAAGAAGCATACCGTAAACAAAACCTACAAACAGAATTATTTGCAGGCTTGTTGCCACATTTACACTCGGTTAAATCATCAAGCTTTAAAAAACCAAATGTAGAAGTATTTTATGGTGATAGTGCTTTAAAGCAGATCTATACACTGTCGTTACAAACCATCGAGCTTTATGCCTATTACGCACCATGGGATCCCGCTAAACATTCTCATTTACTAAAAATAGATGATTGGCATACACAAAAACGGATTGAGGCTGGCATTCCTGTAAAAATTATTTTACCGCACACAAAGCAATCTGAGCCATTTGCAAAGGTCAAAAAGCCTCTAAAAGAAGCAATTCTTGTACAAGAGTCAGAATTTACGACAAAAGATATTACATT
>CAYSVN010000074.1:0-4924 GCA_964434585.1 uncultured Candidatus Peribacteria bacterium
CAACAACTGAAACGTTAAAAGTTCAAAATGTGCCAGAATTTATTGTTAGATTAGATGCTATTAAGGAAGCTGGTGGAGATGTAATGGAAGAACAGAAAAAATTGTTATTTGAAGTAAACCTTAATATCCTTAAGGCAGAAATTGAAGGTAAGCAAAAATGGGAACATGGTGCTAAAAGCCTAGAAGAAGTAGAGGTGGGACTAACAACATACATAGAAGTAATAGACGAAGATGTCGAAAAACACAAAGCTTTAATGGCAGAGGTGGCAGATTTGCGCTCTAGAGTAGACGCTCAGCCAGAAGTAGTTGACGATAACAGTAGGCAGGTAGAGACATCTGAAGCTGGCGCAGTAGAATCCGTAAGTGAGAATGAGGCAGTAGAGACCAATAAAGAAGCAGCTAAAGTAAAAGGGGGAGACTCGGAAAAAAGTCGTACGTTTACAGAAATGGTAGATGGTTTTGGTGAATCCATTGCCGATACCTTTAACATTAAAGGTAAAAATCGTGTGACAAAAGCTTTAATACGTACAGGAGGCGTAGCAATGGCTACCGGTTTGCTTGCGATGTTATTTGCAAAAAAAACTGCCGCAAAAGTAGCAGGAGCAGGCGTAGCAGTTGGAGGAGGGTTATTTGCTGGTTGGGCAGCTTTTAGAAAAACTCTTAGTAGTTTACTTGGGTTAAATAAAATATTTAAAACAAGTAAAGACGCAGAAAAGGCAGCTAATAAAGCTAGGCAACAAGCCGAAAATATCGGTAAACAATTACAAGACAAATTAATCCAAGATGAAGCAGAGAAGCAAGAACAAGAAAGACCTTTTGAGCTAACCCCAGAAGATCGTGATAAAGCGGTAGAGGAGTATAAAAAATACAAACCAGAAGATGCGGATGAGCGCGATGAGGTGCTACAAATATTTTTCGCCGAACGAAATGCAGAAAGTAACCTTGAACGGTTTTTAGCAAAAATGAATGAGGATCATACAGTAGAAGTTATAGGGCCTAACCAAGAATTTCAAAAAGTAGGTACAGCGTTAGAAAACTACAACTCAGAAATGAGAGTGGTACTACAAGAAATTTTAACAATGTTAGAAAATAAAGCATTTTGGGTAACGGCAGGTACTGCGGTTTTATATCAAGTAGGAGCGTTAAAGTTGGCATTAACAGGAGCATTAAATGCTAGTACTTTTACAGTGAAGAACTTATCTAAAGTCTCTACAAAACTTTTGTTTCTAGGTGCCAGAAATCCACTAGCAACAATGGTAGCAGGTACCGGATTAGCTATTGGGGTATTTGTGGCAAACAAAGCCTCACAAAGCTTATTCATCCCTCGTAATTTAACTATGCTTAGTTCTGCTTTAGCATCATCTAATGCGAACTTATACCAAGGTAATGTTAGTCAGCCAGACCAGGCGACATTAAATGCTGCTAGAGCCCAAATGGCTAGCATGGGTGCAGAAATTGCTGATATGACAAGTGATTTAGGAGGCTGGGCTCGCGATAACTTTAGTAAGCTTATTACCAACTCCATTGATATTGTGGCAAGAACTGACGATGAGTCAGTAGCAATTCATAACGGGTTTGGCGTTGATAAACTGGCTAATCTTTTAGAGCCTAGGGTTGATAATACGCAAAGTGGCCAAGAAATAAGTGGTAAAAACTATGAATTAGCTACAGAAGGTTTGCGTAGTTATTATCGTATTTATATGGATGCGTACTACGAAGGCAATACCAATACGCCAGAAGTAAACAATGCGCTAACCACTTTAAAAACGACGCTTAAAGAAGCGGGCATAGAGCTAGAAATTTCAGGAGAGATTATTTCCTGGAAAGAAGAAAGAAGAGACCAGTTCGACTTAATGGTACACCCTAAAGTAACAGACAAAGTAAAAATTAAAGAGCTTTCTGAACGAATGGCAGTAAGTAATGATGCGCTAACAAGAACAATGTATGCAGCAGGGAACGAAATTTTAGTACAGATAAATAAAATGATAGAATCTGGAGAAATTGATGAAGAAAGCTCAGCTGGTTACGTATTTATAAGGGGGTCATTTGCCTATATTTTTAATAACGCAGGAGAGTACATAGAAATAAACAAAGATCTTGTTACAGGGATTTTAAACGAAGAGGAGAGGCAGTACTACCCAGTAACAGTAGGTAAGGCAGCTATAGTTACCACTATTACAACAGTAAGCGTAAGAGCAATGGCTAGATTAACAAATTACCTTTCTGGAGGTGTTAATATTACCCGTGCAGGAAAATGGAGAGTTTTTAGCCATTTACCAGGCCTTAATGTAGCTACGAATGTTAATGACATTAAAAATTCAGTGACCAATGTAGTGAATGCAGCAAGGTTTGGCCCAGGAAATTTACATATTATGAGCACGGCAGGTATTAAGCCAAATTGGATAGCTATTGTTGAGCACGGCTCTATAGATGATCTAAAAAAACTAGCATCTTCTCTGGGGTCTGGCGAAGTAACAGGAACAAAAGCTGAAATCCAAACGCTTTTAAAAAATAATTTAATTCAACGTATTAAAGACCACTCAAAGGGTATAAATTGGTCAAAAGTTCGAAGTGGAAAGCTTTGGGAATTATTTAGGAAAGAGGGGTTTGTAGACCCTGGTAATATCTATAAGAATTTAGCTGGGAAGACGAAGGTGCCAACAATAGTTACTCATACAGCAACTTCTAACGCCGCAACGGTAAGGCCTATCCAGCCACCAGCGGAAGGTGCGCATTTATCTACACGTACAAATAATGCAACCAGAATTTCAGACCCCGTATTTGATGATGCTCGTCCTTTTGCAAATTCTAGACCGTCTACCACTACGCCAGAACCTGCAGCAGTACGTCCTAATCCAGCTGCAGATGATATTACCAGGTCAACAGCAACCATTGATGATGCAGTACGTCCTGCAAGTTCGGTAAGAGGCTCTGCTCCAAGCAGTATTACCGCAGAAGATTTTGATGGACCGGGCCCAAGGCAAACTGCCCGACCAAGCACACCAGAGGCACCAGGGGTAAGACCTAATACTCCAGAAACAGTTGTAAGGCCATCAATTACACCAGAAGCTCCACCCTCATCTGTTGTTAGTGCAGCAGATGAAGCTGCAGAAACGCTTACTAAGAATGGTGCAAAAATGCTCGATAAACTTGATGAACTTGATAATGTCGATGATATGATGAGATACTTTACAAGCAATATCGACGAGCTTGCCATGACAGGAGACGATGCCGCCAAAGCACTACAAAAAATTGCCAATAAGTTACCAGGTACGTTTGAAGGTATGGGTCAATTTAAAAAGGTTGCTAGCCTAGATGCCGTACAAGCCATTAAAATTGCTTATCCAGAATCAATGCTTGATGATATTATTAGATCTGCCAACAGGGCAAAAATTGCACGCAATGCTTTTGCTGGCGGTACACTAGGCGCTGTTATTGGTGGGGTTATTATTTATCTTAACCACCTGGAGTATAAGCAGGCTATTAAAGATGGTGATGTAGTTAAACAACAATTGCTAAATGCAAAACATCAAACCTACGTAGCTTCAACCGTTGGGGAAGTTGGACTTGGGGCATCTATGGCTACAGGTATTGTTACCGGGCCAATTGGTTGGATTGGCATGGGCGCAATGGCTGTTGGGGGAATTGGTGCCGAGGTGCTATACGCTTATGCTGATTACTACAATGAGTCTGAGGCAGATTATAAAAAGAAGGATACAAAAGAGTTGCTATACCAATTGCGCCATGGAAGCTCTCTTAAAAATGAGACCGCACTAGTTGCATACTTAGAGAGAACAACTCGAGCACCATACACAAAAGCATTGCTTAAAAATGAAATTGTTGAAATTTTAAGAAATCAAATTGAGAGTGGTATGTACGAAAAAGAAATTGAAAAAAGAATGCGTTCACGCAGAGCAACAATGAGTGATGCTAAAAATGTAACCGACGAACAGTTGCGCGCCAGTGTTATTGAAGCTCTTAAAATAGAAAGAGTAGAAGAGCAATTTGAGAAAAAAATTGATGAACGCATAAAAGAAAATATTAGCTATGTTGCAGGTCAGAAACGAACATTTCTTAAAAAATTAGCTAAAAGTCGTGGGGGATTGCATAAGCTAAAAGCTGCAGACCTGCAAATGGCAGATATTTATGGGGAATTTAAAATGGCCGAGATGGTCGCCAATAAAACCGGTAACGGAGAAAACTTTACAAAAAATCACCTGAAGAGGATTAAGCAGAAATACAAAGAACGCGATATAGAACTTACAATTCCAGACAGCCTGAATGAAGGAGAGGCACTTTATGAAAATTATGAGAGTTCGTGGAAGCGTGGCGACTTAGCATGGGCTTATAAGGTTCAAGAGCTCGAGCAGGTAGCTACAAGGTATAACTTCTTAAGTAATGTTAGCATTGCAAATGAAGAAGGCTCAGCAGTTGTAGAAATGCCTAATGCTGATGAATTTTTAGTAGATTCTATTAAGAAGGAATTCTTTAGTCATCATATTGCAATGTTAGAACCTAGAGGTGGAGCACTAAATATGCAGCGTTATGTTTATGAGGCATTCCAAAGCTATGTTGGTTATAAAGTACGTGAAAAAATGCCATACTATCTAAAGCAAGTAGCCACAGCAAAAAACTCAGATGGAAAAATGTATGCAATAACCTCCATGTTGCAAGAATTAGATATTATAATGAAGCAGTATCCTAAGGCGAAAAGATGGGATCGTAGTTTTACAGATCAAATATCTACCAGTAGTTCTAGCCCTTACTACTCTAAGACTTGGATGGCCCTACAGCGAACAAAAGATAGTATAGAAAATAATAAAGCTTACCGTCATTCGCAAACAACATACGGCCAGCCTAAGATATAGAATTTGCAATTTTTTGCAAGATTTGCTATACTAATCTGATTTAGTTACTACAAATA
>CAYSVN010000075.1:0-4532 GCA_964434585.1 uncultured Candidatus Peribacteria bacterium
TATATATACCCATATGTTTTTAATGGTTATCTACACCTACGTTATTACAGAATTCTTAGAATGGTTTAAGTATAACAAGCCAACATTTATACGCTTTATACTGCCATGGTACTACTTTATACCACTTATATTTATTGCTGTGTTTTGGATACTTGCATTTATGCCAGTAAAAAGTGATCCTTTTATTTACTTTCAATTTTAATGGCTGCCATCAAAAATTTATGAAGTAGTGTGATATTATTGTTACAACATATGTTTTTCTACAACTCCATTGTATTGTGGCTACAAAATAAACAGAATCGCCAATTGTGTTACAGCACATTATACACGCTACTAGTTTTTATGGTGCTTTGGGTTGGGGTTTGGTCTGTAGCTCAACAAACTGAACTATCATTTTTTAATAGTCAACCTCTACTTAATACTTTTGTTTCACATTATATTATCGCGCTAGCTCTTTGTGCGATCTGTAGCTTATCTCTCTTTAGAGTCCAATGGAAAACTATACCATCGTACCAATTTTTAAGGTTTTTATTGGTGTACAGTTTATTATTTTTTGGGAATATGGGTTATCTTCTTATAATTTTTACCTTGAACAGTGGTTTCTGTTAGAACGATTGTTGCTGCTAATATTACCAATTATTATATGGTATAAGCCTTGGGTTCTACCAATTTATTTATTTGTTCTTTCTATATTTTTGGGTCAGTTTCAACACCCATTTGGTATGTCTTATACTGATAAAGATGTGCTTATAAAAGGCTTGTTTATGATAACAGCATCCCTTATAACTATACGAGTATCTAAAAAAAATATTACGAATATTGCTGTTATTACTTTAAGTGCAGTGTTTGCTAGTAATTACGCTTGGTCTGGTATTGATAAACTATTAATGCAATGGTTGTCTGTTAATGAGTTAGATAATTTATTTGTTGCTGCATATAATATCGGTTGGTTAGGATTTTTACCTGAATCAACGGTTATGTATTTTGCGCTTATAATCAATAAACTTAATACTTCTATGATGCTAGTAGCACTTTTGGTAGAACTAATGGTGCTGGTGATGTTTTACTCTATAAAATGGCTGCGTATTAGCACTTTATGTATTATTTTATTACACCTTGGTATTTATGCTGCCTCTGGTATTTTATTTTGGACTTGGATTATTTTTGCGCTGTGGTTGGTTTGGTTTTATGTACATTTGTATAACAAGCAATACATCTCTTTAAGAAATAATTTTATTATTATTACTGCGCTTATTTTTGTAGCACCATTTACATTATTTCCAACTCGGTTAGCTTGGTACGACTCTAACCTTTCTTCTGGCTACTATATTACTGCACACTATACCGATGGTGGCTCTGATAATATTTCTATGCGTGCATTTACACCGTTTGAAGTCCCTTTTACACAATCTCGTTTTAACTTTCTTAATGATACATCTATCTTAAATTATACATTTGGCAGCATGTTTAATAAGGAAGTTTATTTACAAACATTAGGAGTTGAGGAAAGTGAAAATGTAACTCCAGACTTAGAGACTATTCGTCTACAACATGGTCGTAGTACTTATGATGATAGCAAGACGGTAATATTTAAACAATTTTTACAGCAATATTTTACTTATCATAATCAAACAAACTATTTTTCTGTTTGGCATATTCCCCATTTTTCTATTTTTAATGGTATTAAGCAAATACCAAACAATAAGCAAGTGACAGAAATTGATGTCTACTACTGGGAGAAATTTTATGGTAATGAGAAAATTTTACCAATTCTTGATAAGAAACTTTTTACAATTGCGGTACAATAGTAGTATGTGTAGTTTTTTTACTATTAACGAATACTGTAGTAACCAGTACCTTGCCGAAGCTAATATTCTTAATAAGCGTAGGGGGCCAGATGGCACCAATGTGCTTTCTGTATTTGGACACACATTTCTACACCACCTGCTTAGTTTAACTGGTGAATTTACAGCTCAGCCTTTTGTAGATGAGCAGGAACAGTTAGTGTGCTTATTTAATGGAGAAATTTATAACTATCAATCGTTTGGAGATTACCCTTCTGATGGATACGTACTACTCGACCTTTACAAAAAATATGGCGAACAATTTGTAACCAAACTTGATGGTGAATTTGCGATTGTGCTTTATGATTTTTCTAAAAATATTGTTATTGCTTCTACAGATGTGTTTAGAACAAAACCACTTTGGGTTGGTAGCAAGGGTGATCGTTTTGGTTTTTGTTCTTACCAAAGTCCTTTAAGCGCTATGCAACTTAAAGCTGATTTTTTACCTGCTAATACAACCACTATTTTTAACCTAGAAACAGGTGAGCAAGTTCGTTCGTTTCCTGTATTTAATTTTGATGTTTCTAACCAACATAAAACAACGTATGACGGCTGGACTGCTGCCTTTAAAGCATCTATTACTAAACGTTCTAGCGGACAAGGTGGCAATATTTTTGTTGGACTCTCTGGTGGTTATGATAGCGGCACCATTGTTACGGAGCTACTAGAACAAAAGATAATATTTGATAGCTATAGTATGTATGGTAGCGAAAATAAAGCGGTACTTGATGCGCGTATGGCACAAATGAACAACCAGCAACTGCTAGAAATTTCTCAGCATCAATATAAAACTATACAAAACCACTTACTAGAAATCTGTGAGCCAATTTATGACCCTACATTAAAAAAAGACCTACGTACTGGTAAGGGTTCTGTAGGCATTTACACTCTTTGTGACGCTGCTAACCGTAACGGTAAAAAAATTCATCTTTCTGGCCAAGGAGCAGACGAAATAATGTCCGACTATGGCATTAAGGGTAAAAAAGTGGGCGCTGGAACTACAAAATCTGACCTAGCAGGCGTGTTTCCAAATGATTTAACAAAGGTGTTCCCCTGGACTAATTTTTATAAAGGTAACCAAGAGGCTTTTATTGCCATTAACGAGCATGTAGGTGGTGCGTTTGGCATAGAAACACGCTACCCATTTTTAGACCCTGCGCTTGTGCAAGAGTTTTTATGGCTTACTCCTTCATTAAAAAACCAAGAATATAAAGCCCCATTACAACATTATCTTGAGTTGCATAATTTTCCATATACTAAAGAAGAAAAAACAGGCTTCTCTGCTAATAAATCACTAAGAGGTTAACTGCTGTTTGTATATTTTATAGATAATAGTACTAGCAAAAATACTAAAGGTAATGCCTAGCGCTAGCTCTGCATAAACAAGAATAAGCACATTTTTATAAAGCATAAATAGTATTAATGCCAGTATACTGACAATATGTGGGCCATTTTCTACAATATAAATTTGAGATTTTTTTCCATTGGTATAAATAAATGGTAATAGTAAGCCAGATATAGACCAAAATGGAACTGATAATATTATTATTTGTATATAGTTAATGCTTAGCAGGTAATTTTCTCCTAACACTGGAGGTAAAACGTAAGGAAATATTATATATAAAAAAGCAGTTACTACTACCGAAGCTGCAAATGTTACCGTTAGTAATTTTTGCTTTGAAAATAATTCTTTAATACTAAAAGAAGAAGCCTTGGGTAAAATAACGTTTTTCATTATTTCTTTAATAACTTGGTGAAATAATTTTGCAATCTTTAAACCAAAGTAGAATAAGGCTAAAGATTCTAATCCGGCAAATACACCAATTGCTAAATGTACCCCAGATATTATGAGGCTAGAAATTACCGCTGAATATGTAAGGGTAAAACCTTTGGTTAAAGTTTCGCTACTTGTTTTAGTGTTGTGTACGTATTTTTTTGCAAAAAAACTACAAATAGCATTTAATATAAAAGCCAGTATTATAGAAAATACCAACATTAAAACTGCTTGGTTTTTAAATGCAAATACTCCTAATCCTTGTAATAAAATTTGAAAACAATAAAAAAATATTAACAACTTTGTAAGTACTTTAAATAATTTTTTTCCTACTAAAAAATGATGCCAGCCTAACAAAGAGACTTGCAATGGAAACAATAAAGCAAATAACAACACCCTTAATGACCTATCTATACTGCCTGTGCTATAAAAATATAAAGAAATGAGTATTAATACCAAACTTCCTAGTAACGAATAATGAAATCTTTTTTTAATGACTCTATTGTAATCTCCATCGAACCCTTTGGATGAAGCAATAGTGAGCGACGGCAACATTCCGGGTAATGAAAGTATGGACACGAAGCCCAAAATGCTAATATAGAATGTATATTCACCAAATGCTTCTACCGACCAAACCCGAGCATAAAGTAACGCCAACACTAAGCCAGTTAATGCAAACAGTGATTGTTGTAAAAAAGAAAGCAGCGTCCCAGAAATTAAATAACTTGTATCCACTTTTAAATTACTAGAAGCAGAAGCGCGCATTTTGTTGAAATGATTTTTCATTAATAACTATAGATTACATTATTTTAAAAAAAGATATACCTAAACCACTTATTGAAATTTTTATATTAATGCTAAATACTGTACCATGAACCCCAATGTATGAATAAACCTACTATTTGTGTTGTTGG
>CAYSVN010000076.1:0-4265 GCA_964434585.1 uncultured Candidatus Peribacteria bacterium
AAATGAATCGAAGGTAAGAGCACTTAGTAATGCGTTAGAACAATATTATGTAGAACAAGGTACTTGGCCTAATGGCATTAGCGAGTCTCCGCAAACTATTTGCAGTAGTGGTGGTGCTGGTAACTGTTTATCGTTAGATGATGCACTTACCAGTACGCTTACTAATGCTCGTTCTTTTATAGGGGAAATTCCACAAGCAGTAGGGTTTACTGCACCAGATAGTGGGTTTGCAGTTTATGTGCAAGACAGCGCTATACAGGTAGGCATTAAAACAACGGCAGAAGTTTCACCGTTAACTGCGCAAATAGGACGAGCCTACAATTTTGATGGAAGTAGTGATTATGTGATTGCGCCGGCTACTATTAATGACGACTTAAATGCTAGTAATATTACCTTATCTTCCTGGGTGTATTCGCCAACCCTAGGAATGAATCAATCTTTTATTACAGAAGAATTCGCTGGTGACAATAGAGTACGGTTCACCCTAGGGCCATTTACAAATGGTAAATTTGGTGCAGGATTTTATGATGGCAGTTGGCACCAAGTACATGCAGATGGAATATTAAATGAATGGACTCATGTTGTTGGTACATATGATGGCTCCACTATTCGTCTGTACGTAAATGGATCTGAAGTTGCTACTCACAGTTATACAGGTGTAATGTCGGGTACTGAAGCGTGGAGAATTGGTAGAAGGTGGGATGCTGGAAATTACCATGATGGTAAACTATTTGATGCACGTATCTATAATAAAACACTAACTCCATCTGAAATTGAACATGTGTACAACTTTGGAGATTCTGGTACTGATCCTGGTACTGCAAACTTAGTAGCACAATATAAAATGGATGATACCAACGCCGCCTTAGCTTACGATAGTAGTGGTAATTTTAACCACGGTTCTAAAGAACAAATTGATACAAGTACCTTCCATTACGAAGGGGGTGATGTGCCCTATAGCTTCCAGAATGGCGTTGGATACAGTAGTGGGCTTGCGTTTGATGCTAATGGTAGTGGTACCGATTATGATGATAGTTTAACGTGGATTGGTGAAACCGGTTTTAGTGGTAATTTTAGTGTCGACTGGGTGTTAAACGATGTAGCAGCAGGTGGTGTTATTGGGTTTGAAAATGATACTGTTCCCGTTGCTTCTACCAACTATAATAATCAGCCTTATAATGTACAGCTAACACCGACTGGTATTATTACTAGGAAAGATGGTGTGGCAGAGTCTGTGTCTGGCTTAACTAATTTTGATGGAGATATTGTAACATTTGCTCGGAATGGTACCGATGTTACGGTAGCTATTAATGGTACTGTGCATAAAACATGGACAGGTGATGCTGGAGATACTCTGTACCCTGCGACTTCACTGGCTAATGCCAGCACGTTACATTCCTCTGTATTTTTAAGTAACTATAGTGCAAATTACGCAGGTGCTAATGTGGTAACAACAGATGAATTTATTCCAAGAGATGAACGCAATACTAGTTTTGATGTACTAGGTAATCCCCTACAGTATGGAGCGTTTATTGCTAGTGGTGGTGCTAGTGGCACCCCTCGTGCTGATGAGCCACTACGAGCTTATAATTTTGATGGAATTGATGATTATGTGGAGACAGCAATTACAGATTTATCTGGAAGTATAGCTGTATCTGGTTGGTTTAGTAGTAATACTCCTCCTACGGTAGACTACAGATTATTCTCATCAAGAAATGGTACGAACGGAGTTGATTTTTATGTATTACCAACTGGGAGATTGCAATTTTATAATGGCTTAACGACTACATCTCCTGTTGTGTTTGATTTTGACGGCTCTTGGCAGCATATAGCGCTTGTTATTAATGGTGCAAGTTCAGCATTTTATTATAATGGTGTGCAAGTTGGTTCAAGTTTTAATACAACTATAGTTAGTAGTACTGTTCCAATGCAGATTGGTAGATATGGACCGTCTTCTATACGTCATTTTAATGGGAAAGTCTTTGACGCACGTCTATACAGCTCAAACTTATCTTCTTCAGAAATAGACTATATTTATTCTTTTGGTACCTCTGGTACAAACCCAACTACCACTAACCTTGTAGCTCATTATAAAATGGACGATACAAATAGTACGGTTGCCTACGATAGTTCTGGAAACGAGAATCATGGTACGAAAACAAATATTACGCCTGCTACCTTCCATTACAAAGGAGTAGATGTGCCGTATAGCTGGCAGAATACGGTTGGGTTTAGTGAGGAAATTGTGAAAAATAACGATTTTCAAAACGGATTAGATGACTGGAATGTTGGTAGCGCCTCTGTGTCTAACGGAGTGGTAAGTTTTACAGCCCTTGGAAGCATAGGAGCTACTGGTTCCAACTGGAATCTCTACCAAAATGGTGTCTTTTATGATGATGAAGAAGATTATGAAGTAACCTTTGAAGCTAGGCAGGTTTCTGGTGCTGGTAATTTCCAACTTTCAGACTCTTACTTTGCTGCCACTTCTGGATTCCAAGCAGTTATTACAAATAGCTTTGTTGAATATACTACTACTATTAACCCTACCAACGGATCTTTAGATAGCCTAGTAATGGGAGGTAGTACTCTTGGAGACGTATTTGAGGTGCGTAATGTAAGCGTAAAGGGTATTTCTAGAATACCGCGTAATGAGTCGAACACTTCTGAAGACGTACTGGGCAATCCTCTTCAGTATTCTGGACCCTCTTCTTAATCAAATATGAGACTTATTTTTAAACAACAACGGCCTGCGTTCACCTTAATTGAACTTTTGCTTGTAATGGGAATTATGGCTATTTTAGCAACGGTTGTTATTGTGGCTATTAACCCTACTAAGCAACTTGGGCAAGCGAATGATGTTGCTAATCAATCAAAGGCGCGAGCTATTAGTAACGCTTTGCAGCAATATTATGTAGAGCGTGCAGTTTGGCCAGGTGGAATTAGTACAACACCACAAACTATTTGCAGTAATGGCTATACAGCGGTGGGCTGTTTAGATTTAGCAGATGATATTGCCAATGCATCCATTAGTGGTCAGTCATTTATCTCTGAAATTCCGCAAGCAGTTGGGTTTGAAGCGCCAGATAGTGGGTTTGATGTTTATTTAGATGGCTCCTCTGTTGTTGTAGAAGTTAGAGCAATGAGTGGCGTTTCTACATTAGTATTAAGAGATCCCGAGCCAAAGCGTGCATATTTATTTGCTGGGGATAATGATTATATTGTAACTAGTGGAACGCCTGATTTAACAAGTCCATGGGGATTTGAATCTGACTTATATTTAAATGCTTTACCAGCAAGTGGCTATAAAACGTTCTTTGGCAGGCTAGGTAATGGCTCTTTTAATTTTAGGGTATCTACTGCTGGTAGAATTGATGTTAGCTTTGGCGGTTTTACTGACGGTGTTAATGCTTGGCGTACGATTCCTGTATACACTGTAACGCCTGCTACATGGTTTAACTTTAAAGCAGTTTGGAATGGAACTGATACATTAGAAATTTTTATTGATAATGTTTCGATAGGTACTAAAATTATTACTGCCCCAGATTTTAATACTGGTACAAATATTTTTCTTGGAATACGACATGGAGGTAGCGAAGCCTGGGATGGTAAAATGTTTAATGCCAAACTTGTTACAGGTGATGCTGAAGCCTGGCACTATAAAATGGACGATACTAATGCCACCATTGCTTACGATAGTTCTGGAAATGGTAACCATGGTACAAAAACGAATATTACACCTGCTACTTTCCACTATGAAGGGAGTGATGTGCCGTACAGTTGGCAGAATACGGTTGGGTTTAGTGCGTTTGAAAACTTGGCAAGAGTTTCTAGTGATGCCTCTCCATGGTCTAAAAATAGCACCGTATTGACTGATGGCCAGACTGATGTTAGTGGTGGCACAACTGCAATGCGTTTAAGTAATGCAGACACTAACCATGGCACTCATCGTATTTTTTCCACAGGCAATACTATTAGTGATGGTGATTATGTGGTGCTATGGTTTAAGGGTACTGCCGGAACCTTGCATGGAAGATTTACAGCAGGTAGTCATTTTTTTTATAATGTAACTACCAGTACATTTACCTCTGGTACAGCCACAATGGTTGAGAATGAAGCTGTTGGAGATTGGCAAAAAATTGTTGTACAATTTGCTGATGTTGGCAGTTCTGTGTTCCAAATGGCGGTTGATAGCAGCATTGGCAATACATACTTTACGCCACCAAACACTACAAACTATCTTGATTTTCAGATTCAATTTACTAGCG
>CAYSVN010000077.1:0-3896 GCA_964434585.1 uncultured Candidatus Peribacteria bacterium
GGAGTGGTTTTCATAGAAGTATATTTTATACTTATTTCTATATTTGTCAATATTTCTATTTACTATTTAAACACTCGATAACGTATTCAATGGCATTTATATTCATCCACATTGATAGCTTTGTTACTGCTTCGATTTGTGTAATTTTACCGTTTGATAATTGTTTAAGTGTGTTTCTTATTTTTGTCGCATTAATACCTTTTACAATAGGGTGATTATATCTATCAACAGCAACATAAGTCTGGAAGCCGCTTTGTTGCAAATAAGTACTGTCTTCTTCGGCGCCGGTGTAAAAAATAAATTCACCTTTAAATGCTGTTTGTTGTATTTTAATCATTGCTGCCCATGCATTTGTTTCCTCGGCACTATCATCAAAATTAGCACGTGTGTCATCTAGTAGGCACACTTGCAAGGTTTTCCATGTAGATTCTGGTAAGCTTTGGCGCATAATTTGCAGACGTTCCATGGCTGTAAATGGAATGTTTTTATTTAAAATATTTGCCGATCCAATCATAATAATAGCTTCGTCTAGCTTACCTTTTTGCATATCGCTTAACATGGCTTTGGTTATCATACTGTGGCCGTTGTGGAATGGAGCAAAGCGCCCTAATTGTACACCGATTGTTTTTTGGTTTTTCATAGCCTGTAAAGCATTGTCTTTTTTGTTACAGCTGTCAATTTAATGATTGGGCAGGATCGGCTTGATGATTTCATTTTATGACCATCTCCTGTAACATTGGATTCTATGAGTCATTATATCTGTAAAGGCAATTGCGGTGGACATTTGGAAGAAATTGGAATCTGTGAAACAGATGGCTGTAGTGAGCAATGGTCTATGATGGAGGACTGCCATTGCACTGATGGCCTACATGGTACCGAGATAGAAGATGCACCAGTTAAAGATGCTCATGGCAATGTGTTGCAAACTGGTGATAGTGTGACGCTGATTAAAGATTTAAAACTAAAAGGCAGTTCTCAGGTTTTAAAAGTAGGAACAAAAGCTTCTAATATTCGCTTAACCAATAATCTAGAAGAAATTGATTGTAAAATTAATGGCACAGCGATTGTACTTAGAGTTGAATTTCTTAAAAAATTATAATGTCAGATCATACGTATACAAATTGTCAGGCACGGGCGTTAGCCTTGCTTAAAGGTGAAGATAATGTTTTTTTAACAGGTGCAGCTGGCACTGGTAAAAGTTGGTTAATTACCGAGTTTTTAAAAACTAAAAACAAAAAATTCTATCCCATTGTAGCCAGTACAGGCACAGCGGCACTTTTAGTTGGCGGAAGAACATTCCATAGCTATTTTGGCCTAGGCATTATGGAAGGAGGGCGCCATGCAACAGTAGCTCGTGCAGAAAAAAATGGTCGACTAGTTACAAGAATCCAACAAGCGCAGTGCATTATTATTGATGAGGTTTCCATGCTCCCTGGTGAAACGCTTGCCACAGCAGAGCAAATTGCTAGAGTGCTTCGTGATAGCGATGAGCCTTGGGGTGGACTGCGTGTTATTGCAGTAGGGGACTTTGCACAGTTGCCACCAGTGCGCCGTGGAGATGATGATCAAGATTGGGCATTTACACACCAGGTATGGCAACGTTCCTTATTTACCTCGGCATATTTACAAACAAATGTCCGTACTGACGAGCAAGAGCTTATCAATATTTTAAATAAAGTTCGTAATGGTGAAATTGATCATAGTTTGTATACATTTTTTGAACAACGTAAACTTGATCCTGATCAAGAATTTGAAGGAACGTTACTCTTTGCACATCGCAGAAATGTAGATGGATATAACAAGCAACAACTTGCAAAAATTGAACGTAAGGCCTGGGAATTTAAAACAGATTATAATGGCGAAGCAGCTTATATAACGCGTCTTAAGCGAGACTGTCCTTTGCCAGAAGTATTAACGCTAAAAGAAGGCGCTTTAGTAATGCTTCGTAAAAATGATACTGCTTTTCCTTATAAATATGTTAATGGCACGTTGGGACATGTGCATGATATTTCTGGCCATACACTTACATTGCAATTGCTTAATGGTAAGGTAATTGACCTTAAGAAAACAGAATTTAGTATTTTAGATGGTCATGGTAAAACTAGGGCTGCTGCTACAAACTTCCCAGTAACACTTGCTTGGGCAAGTACCATACACAAGGCGCAAGGAGCCTCTATTGATAGCTTACTTGTTGACCTTAGTAGGTTGTGGGAATCTGGCCAGGCATATGTGGCACTTAGTCGAGCCCGTAGCATACAAGGCTTGCACATAACGAGCTGGGAGCCAGATAGCATTATTACCGACCCCTTAGTGCAGCAATTTTACCAACAGATAAAACAGGAGTGGGATAGTTCTTTGTAGTCCTTACTTATTTATTGCTTACACACTTTTATGGATTCTAGTTCTAAGCTAAATGGTCCATTAATACCATCACTAAGAATAATACCAATTTCTCTAGCTTTACTTGGGGTTAACGATCTTACTTGAATATTTCTACCAAAGCGGGTTGGTACCAAGTCGTTTAATAGTAGCGAAACCTCTTGCAGCTCATTGCTGTTTATAAATGGTAACACTGCCTGGTGGGACGTGTTACTACCTTGCTCCCGTACGGTTAAACGATATGTTCTGCCGTCACTTATTGCCTTAACAGTAATGCGTGTACCCGTTGTTAATATATTACTTGTTAATGGACGACGGATTGATGAAAAGCCACCGCCATTTGTATTAATATTGCCTGCAAAGGTTAAGTTTTGATTATTAATGGTAATATTTCCTTTAGAAAGACCTCCCATTACTCCGTCGTTTACTACTCCCCAGGCGCTATCTTCTACTAGATCTTCAAAGCTATCTATTACGATACATTCTGCTATTTGCCTATCTTCTTTTACTGTTAATGAAGAGTTACTGGCAGCAGATGATATTGGTGCGTTGACTTGATCTTTGGTGTTTGATGTCTCTGCTGCTGATGAAGAACTGCTTGCAACAGACGATACCGGTGGGCTGGATTGGTTCTCGGTATTTGATATTTTATTGCCGCGCTGAGCAATGTAGTACATGAGTATTAATAGTATAATGAGTAGTATTATAGTGGCTGTTTTATTCATATATAAATATTAACACGTATAGATTGTCGTTGGTAATTTTCTGTTCTAAATGTCAGTTGTTAAAATTATGGAACTGCATTACTCTTTTTATATTATGAACAATAAATTCTTACAATATCTTTTAACGCTTTCTATTCTTATTGGTTTAGGCTGGTTTGGTAAAAGTCTACTGCTACCATTTATTTTTGCTTTCCTATTTTGTATTGTTATAACCTCGTGGGAACAGGCATTTACAAAGATTACCTTCTTTTCTAAGGTTCCGGCTTGGATACAAACATTATTTTCTATGGTTGTATTTGCTGTGCTTATTTTTTTACTATCAGGTTTTTTAGCTTCTGATTTACGTAATTTTAGTGAAATTTATCCACAATTAGAACAAAAAATAATGGATCAATCTTTATGGGCAGAAAGCCTTACAGGTGTCGATATTAGCAAATTGCTTGAGACAGGTTTACAAGAAATTAATATTGCTCAGCTGGCATCTAGAACTGCTAATATGTTTTCTACTGCGCTTGGTACTATTTTTACCATCTTTTTATATGTGCTGTTTATGTTTACAGAGCAAAAGTTTTTTACCAAAAAATTAACGGCTGCTTCTGGCAAAAATATAACCGAAAACCAAAAAATGCTTAGCAGTATTCTAGATAGTATTAAGCAGTATATTACCATTAAAACCACGCTTAGTATTTTAACAGCAGTACTTTCTTATATTGTTATGGTTTCTATGGGTCTAGAGCTACCGTTTGTTTGGGCTTTTCTTATTTTTATTCTTAATTATCTACCAAGTATTGG
>CAYSVN010000078.1:0-3815 GCA_964434585.1 uncultured Candidatus Peribacteria bacterium
GATACGAATACCAAATTTACCCCGATTCTCCTTACGGAGGGTTGGGGTTTTTTGGTGCGTGAAGTTTAGAGGTTTAGAAGTTGGTTTAGCATCCTAGACCTCATGACCTTCAAACCTCTAAACCTTATGGCCACTTTCTGTTATACTTACACTAATTTAACCACTACTTTTACACTTATGTTTACCCAACCAGAATTACAATATAGCTTTGATTCTTTAGAGCCTCATATTGATGCCAAAACAATGGAGATCCATTATAGCAAGCACCACGCTGGATATGTTGCAAAACTTAACGCAGCACTAGAAGGGCAAGGTTTAGAGCACGACCATATTGATACCTTAATTGCTGATATTGCAGCCTTACCTAGTGATATTCAAGTTGCAGTTCGTAATAATGGTGGTGGACATGCAAATCATAGCCTATTTTGGTCGATTTTAACGCCAACGCCTATGGAGCAGCAAAACCTGCCAGAAGGGCTAAAAAGTGCCTTTGCAGCGCATGACGGCGATCTTATGGCAGAGTTTAAAGCTGCTGCAGCTACTCGTTTTGGTTCTGGATGGGCTTGGCTTGTTGTTAACGATGGTAAGCTAGAGGTTTGCAGCACAGCTAATCAAGACAATCCATTAATGGGAGAAGCCATTGCAGGCTGTAGTGGTGTACCTATTGTTGGTATTGATGTTTGGGAACATGCTTACTACCTTAACTATCAAAACCGTCGTCCTGATTACCTTGATGCTGTGATGAGTTGTATTAACTGGGAGAAAGTAGGGGAGCTTTATGAGGCAGCGATGTAAGGGTTGCAGAGGTTAAAGAAGTTGCAGGCGTGTAAAAAGCCTTCTTATTTCCAAGAATATAGAATTGGGTCCCTTCTTACACTTTTTAAACCTTTGCAACTCCTGCAACCTTTACTAAAGTTTCTCTTGTAGCTTGCTACTTGTTTTTGCTTCTAAATGAGCATCTGGTTTTTCGAGCTTTGTTGTATCAATTGTGCTACCTTTTTTACCGGCAATTTTCATGACGTCTTTATCAATCTTACCAAACTCGCTATAGGCTTGGTTATACATGTTTACAGTGGTGCCTAGGTTATTACCTAGTTTTTGCATAAAGCTATCATGGGCGGTTATATGTTTACCAAGCAGCTCTACATTTTTACGAATTTGTTGAGCGTCTTCGTTAAGTTTAAGTGCATTAAGCCCCATGGTTACGGTTTGTAGGTAGGCGTAGAATGTACTTGGGCTTACAATAAGTACACGTTTTTCGAACGCGTATTCCATAAGGTTTCTACTACTTACGCCGGTGGTACCAACCTGGTTTACTAGTAGATCGTAGTACACTCCATCGGCTGGTAAAAACATAAAGGCAAAGTCGGTCGTGTTTTCTTCTGGACGTATATATTTTGCAGTTTCATCTATGCGTAATTTTAAATCATTTTTAAATTCTTTTTCTAACTGTTCGCGCTTAGCAGCGTCAGATTCTTGCGCTAGGTCGTTAAATCTTGCGAGGGCAAATTTAGCATCTATCGGAATAATTTCTTTTTTAATAAATACCACTGCATCGACTATCTCGCCATTTTGGAATTTGTATTGCATTTGGTACTGCCCTGGTTGTAGTACGTGGTTTAGTAAAGACTCCAGCCAGTATTCACCTAAAACACCGCGGCCTTTTGGTTGTTTTAAAATAGCCTGTAGGTCTGTTAGGTCTTTGGTAAAATCTAGCACTTGTTTACTAGTGCCTTCCATTTGGGTTAGCTTACGGGTTACGTCTTTTAAAATAGTAGCCGCCTGTTCAGACTGAGACTGTTGAACTTTAGACTGGCTCATCATATTTTTATTAAGCACACCTGCCACATTATCCATACGTTCTTGTAAGTGTTCGCGGTCGCGTTCACGACCTTCTTGTACTTCTTTGCGGAGACTTTCTAGCAGTAACACTGAATCGTTTTTACCAAGTGATTTCCAAAGGAGAAACACGATTAATAATACAAGTAAACCGATAATAATAATTAATATTGTAAGTGGATCCATAGCAGTATTGTAGCGATAAATTAGGTATTTAATAGGGTATACGATCGTACACTTTATGGCAAGTAATTTACTGGGTTTGTATCGTCCGTCATCAAGATTCTTGGAATTTTATATCGATCTGTTTCAAACGTTGCACGGCGTGGGTCCATAATGGTACCAGTGTCATACCCGGTGGATTTTACGGTGGTACGTACATGTTCATTGTGTGACGTTAACGGGTAAGCGACATGTTGCACGCTATTGCCGAGCAGTTCTTCTAGCAAGCGTTTGCTTTCGGTTAACTCGTATTCTATTTGGCTAGCACTTAACGTGCGCATATCGCTATGAGTATGAGTATGGCTTTGGATGTCCATACCAGCGTTGTACATTTCTAATGCCCGTTCAGCGTTAACGTAGTTATCATTATTTAATAAATTTGTAATAAGGTAAAACACCGCGGTGTGTCCGTATTTTTGTAAGCTAGGGTATGCGCTGGTGTATTGGTTTAAGTTGTTATCATCAAAGGTAATCACCACCGGTTTTGGTGGGGGAGTGGCGCCGTCTAAAATATCTACCAGCTGTTGCATAGAAATTGTGGTATAGCCATTGCTACTTAAATATTCTAGCTGTTCATCAAACTTATGTGGGCTTACGGTTAGCTTCCAACTCCAGGTACTTTTAGGCCATCCTTCTTGGGGGCGCACATGGTGGTATACCAAAATAGGAATCGTATCTGGCTTAGGATTTACAATCGGTTGAGGCTCTTGCATTTTATGGATCATGTAGGCCATTTCTCCACGGGTAATAGGTTTTGTAACATCGAGCGCTGTTTGTGGTTGTGCGCCTTGTTCTCGAATATAGTCGAGTCCTGGTTTGTACCATGGCAGCCTGTCTGTTAATTCTGCATTAAAAAAACGAGCAATTACCTTACTGGCTTCGGCTAGTGTTATAGTTTGCTGAGGTTTAAAGGTACCGTCGGGGTAACCGGCTGCCCAGCCTTGCGATAGCGCCCTACAAACTGCTCCAAAATACCAAATGTCTTTATTTTGTACGTCTGATACTGGCATTAAACTTGGGTCTTGTGACACTGCAATACACATGCTGTCTTCAAAAAACTCACTTTCATCCGCTTCCTCAATTATTCTATCCTGAATATCTGTCATAATCGTTACAAACTCTGCTCGGTTAATAGTCGAGTCTGGTTTAAAGGTGTCATCATCATAACCTTTGGCAAATTGGTTGATATATAAATATTCAATAGATTCTTGATAGAGATGACCAGCTGTGTCACTTGGTAATTGTAGTTGTGTAGCGCTTGCCGAAATGGCGAATAACGCTACTAGTGGAATGAGATATTTGTACATATGGTAAGTGTAGACTATTTTTCACTAGCAAAAAACCCCACCACAAGCAGTTAAACGCAAGCAATGGGGTCAATCGATTGTAGACTTCTTCACCAGATAGATTATAGTTTTACCTACCACCTAATAGCGAATGGGACTACGATGCTTCTTACCTTACAAATTAAGAGGTGAGTCTTAACAACTAACATAACAAGCAGTCATAAATATCATAATAATCTCTTACGAGAGTTCTAACTTCCAGGTTTATGTGGAACACCTAACATATTGGTTACAAGTAATCGATACGAAGATGGATGTTTATGTGAATGCTGATGAGAAGTACATTATAATAAGTTCCAAAGGAAGCTATTACTCTCCAGAGGAGAAACCAATCCGAAGAAAGGACAACTTGTTCTTAACAACATCTATATATTAACACACAGTAGATTATATTGCAAATGTTTCTTT
>CAYSVN010000079.1:0-3790 GCA_964434585.1 uncultured Candidatus Peribacteria bacterium
TGTTTGCCAGCATCAGAATTAACCCACTCCCTAGTCTTTTTTGTTAAATTATTCTCTTCAGCAGATGGTGATGGTGTATTTTGATTCATAATTGTAGTAAATCTAATAGCTTCTTCTGCCCTTCCTTAATGCTGCCACTTGTGTTTACAATAGGCCAGTTAAAGCGCTTAGCGTACTCTTGATATAACTCATAAACTTCGGTCTGCATTTTGTTATTTTCAAAAATGTCCTGTTTTTTACCAAGTAAGCGTTCAAACATTATCTGCTTGGTAGGCAGCAGTACAATGTGATGGTCTGGCTCTGGTAAGCCTTGGTTCCAGCTTAAAATAGTTTCCTCGTCGATACCAAAGTAGCGAGCATAAATAACGGTTGACCATAGCCAGCGTTCACAAACAACGGTTTTACCAGCTTCTAGCGCAGGTATCACAACATTCTTAGCGTGCCATTGGCGGTCATCGCTATACATCTTTTGGAAAGCCTCGTTGCCAGGGTGGGGGAGTTCTCGGTGTAAAATTCTACGAACGTCTGTACCAATCGGTCCTGTGCTTGGTTGCCAGGTTTGTAGGGCGTCTATTCCTTGTTTTTTTAATGCCTTTGTTAGCAGTTTTGCATGGGTGGTACTACCGCTACCGTCTGGTCCTTCTAGTATAATTAGCATTATTTAGCCTAACCAAAATAAAATTACACAAACTACTAAGGCCATTACTACCTGGCTAGCGCCATTAATAGTAATAAGTTTTGTTGGTTGTTGTGCCCAGGCTTTATGATGCATTTGCACAGGAATATAACTTGCTAAACAAAAGACTAGGCCAAATGTTAACGCTTCACTTAAACTACTTACGCTAGCCATGTTCATAAGGACGCCTAAGAATGTTACAAAAATAATTGTAGCAGCAATACCAACTAACATTCCTTGCTTCATACCAGCTTCGGCTTGTGCTTGTGTCATACCAAGTAATTGCATCCATTGCTTACCAAATAAAGGTTCGCTGTACCAAATAAAACCTACAACCATTGCTGCAATAGATGCAACGATAATTGCCAATATACTAGGAAATACCATAAGAGAATGAGGAGGAGATAATATTTTGATTATATTGATAAATAAAGAAAGGTCAAAGATGGAATGATGATGGTTCGAGATGCGAAAGTCTGTCATCTTGAGGAGAGATTTTTGAGGTATGAAAAAATCTCATCCCGAAAGATAAGACTTTCACTCCTCACCATGACATTATTCTTAAGTATGTGCCATCGCAATTGCACCAGCTAAGTCATCAAAATCTAAGCTAAATTCTCCAGAGTCTGGTTCAATAAACTGCCAAACAAATTCACCGTCTTTTAGTACAGAGTAAGACCTTCTAATAAGGCTTCCTAGTACTGGTGGTAATTCACCTTTGCCTTCTTCGTCAATTAATGATCCAATTCGTTCGCGATAATCAAATGATCCGTAGTCGCTGTAAAACTCCAAGCCAGTCTGATCCCATTTTCCAACCATAATCCATTCTTTAATAGAAAAAGGCGGATCACAAGAAACAATCATGATGCTTTCGGCGCCAGCGTCAAGTAACTCTTGCTTGTGCTCTATTAAGCTTGGCACACAAACATTAGTACAGGTTGCAGAAAATGCTGCAGGAACAGAAACAACAACGTGAACACCTTTATGATTTTCAATTTCCAGAGGCTCGTTGTTTAGTGAGTTATAAATAGTTAAAGACATAGTGAGCCTAGTTTAGTGGGGTTTTAGTTCTGGGACAAGGGTTAGGCATAAAGCTCTAGGATTTCTGCATATTCATTAGGGTTATTCTCTTTTATTAACTCCAATATTGGCCAGAGCGCACTAGTTGCTAGTGTTGGCTTTTCAATTTGTAATTCAATCTCACGTACCATTTTACGAGATGCTACTCTAAATTTTCTTACATCATCACTTTTAAGTGGGTTAATATTTTCGTAAAGCTTCATATAGTATTGCCCAAAAGCGTCTGAAAGTTCTGGGATATAAATTTGACCATTTTTATCAACGTCATTTTTATACAATGTCCCAAAAGCGATGGAGCTCCATATATTTGCAGGTGAGTTGTGGTTTGTTTGGCAGGCTTGAAAAATTTGCCACCGTAGTAGTTCTACGCTGTGGTAATAGGGGATGGTTTGGTCTCTTTTTGGAATGCGATGATCTCTGTTTAACGTTGGTAAAGAACGTATTTCTGGAGCTGTGGTATAGTTTGCAACTTGCTGCATTACTTGCTGGCGATTGACGATGGGAATGTTGGTTAACGATCCTTCAAATATTTCCTGTATAATGTTTCTTGATTGCAAAATTTTATAAGCAACTTTTACCATAATAGCATCTGCTGTAAATTCTGTTGAAGCTTCATTAAGTGTTGTGTGATGATGATTTGTTACATCTGTTCTTACCGCTCCATTTTCATCCAAAACATCTTTAATGGTTTCATACCCCACTTCTGCATCACCACTCTCTTTATTTTCTTCAGACCATGTGTTAATATGTACTAATTCATGCACGGTGTAATGGGCAAGCAATAACAATGAGTCTAGTAGTGACATTTTTTTCTCTAAATCTACAGTTTCTGTTTCACTTAATCTTAACGTTCTAGGAATTGCATATGGCACGTGGCTTTTAAGTTCTGGATGTTTATTGGTTACAACATAACCATCATGATCTTGTCTTTTTAAGACCATTTGTCCAACGCTTACTAAGGCTACACCAGGAAACTCAATTTCGTCCTCACCTACAATGTGCATACTTTTTACGTTATAAGGTAGGGCGGTCATATTTAACTCCTTTTCTAAATAACGCCTTGTCTCTTTATAACAAAGTTCTAATATCTGCGTTTCTAAGCTGGTTTTTTCTAAATCCTTACTACTTGCAGCTGGGGTGGTTCCTTGTTGTTTTATTTCATTTAAAAGAAGGTTTGATGCATCGCCAAATTTAGATTCTATAAGCATAAAGTACTTAAAATTAAGCCATTTTTAGTTGATTGTAAAGGATAAAGTCTTCTGCTTAGGGATTAGTAGTTAGGAGTTAGGGATTAGTGTATTATCTAATTCCTAACCCCTATGCCCTAATCTCTTATATGGAGTCAGACGTCATTACCTTAATTCAATTAACAAAACTTACGAATCTTGTTTTAGAAAAAAACGAGCAATTAAACCTTACCGCGCATCGTACATTTGAGCGTTGTTTTTGGGAAAATGTTGTCGATAGCCTGGCGTATAATTTGGTGGATATTACTTGGGATGGACTTGAGGTGCTTGATATTGGCACCGGTGGAGGATTTCCATTGTTGCCAATGGGTTTAATGATGCCTGACATTAAACTTACCGGACTTGATGCACGCGAAAAAAAGATTAACGCCGTGCTAGAGCTAGCTGCGAGCGCAGAATTAACAAATATTTCTGGCATTGCTGGCCGTACAGAAGATTTAGCCCACGACGAACTTTACCGAGAACAGTACGACATTGTAACAGCTCGTGCCGTTGCAGGTATGCCAATACTGCTAGAATGGTCGGCTGCGTTTATTAAGCAAGATGGCTACCTGTTGGCATGGAAGGGGAGCCAAGCAGAAGATGAAATTGCTGAAGCCGCACATGCTGCTAAGGTGCTGGGGCTCGAATTAATGGCCAGTGTTCCATACAACCTAACGCAACTTAAAGAGAGTTATGGTATTGAAGAACCGCTTACGTTAGATGATTATGAGCGATATCTTGTTGTATACAAAAAGTGTTCAAAAACGAAGAAAGCTTATCCGCGTAATGGTGGTTTAATTAAGAA
>CAYSVN010000080.1:0-3511 GCA_964434585.1 uncultured Candidatus Peribacteria bacterium
CCGTTCCTTCCGTGGTGTCATCGGAGTCAACACTCACCACCACATTGTTGGTTGGTTGGGTATCCAGGACGACGGTGAAGGTGTCAGTGCCACCCGCTTCTGTGGTACTAAGACCAGAGGTTGGCGTCACGGTGATGCCGACGGGATTAGTAGATGCACACTGTGAGGTTGCTCCATTCAAGTGAAGTTGAGTAGTACTAGAATTAAATAAAACAATATCAAGAGAATTATCATTGTCATAATCACCATAAATAACTTCACTTGGACTTGTGCCACAAGTCATAATCGCTGGTGTATTAAAGCCTCCAGAGCCATTATTTGTTGAGACATATAAATCACTAGCATCTTGAACAATAATATCTAAGTCACCATCAGCGTCATAATCTGCAAGCATGCCTCCAAAGCTAAGATTTGTTGAAGATAAGTCATAACCACTTAGCACTGTTGTTGGTGCTGCAAATGTTCCAGCTGTATTTGTATAAACAGAGATAGAACCATCACAAGTAGCAATAATATCTGGGTAGCCATTAAGGTTAATGTCTCCAACATCAAATGCATCACTATCAGGATCATTAGAACAAGCATCAACAAAGCTAGTAAAGCTCCAAGTAGTACCAAGGCCATCAGTATTTTCAGCAACCATAAATTCATCAGTTTGCTGAACTCTAAGAACAAGGTCCATATCACCATCAAGGTCAATATCAACAACCCTTGAACGCTGATAACCACCATGAAAACCAGGAATGGTGATATTTTGCGGTGTAGGATTAAAAGATCCAGAACCATCATTTAGGTAAACATCAATGTCGTTATGAGAGCTAACAATAGCCTGACTTAAGACGATATCAAGATATCCATCAACATTAATATCAATAAAATCTACTGTAAGCAGTGCGATGTTAGCCAGTAGATGATTAACATAAACTCCATCAAAAGCGCTTAAATTTCCAGAACCATCATTATCATAGATACCTATATATTGTCAGTACCAAAGAGAACTGATGAAGCTACCACATCTAAATCACCATCATTATCCATATCAGCAATACCAAGGACTTTATCATAATTAGGGTTTGTGCCACCAAATGTACTACCGGTGGTAAATGTACCATCGCCATCACCAAAGTAAAGCGTAGTGCCAAGCACTAAGTCTAAGTTATTATCTCCATCTAAATCTCCAGTTTTAGCAGCGTTTACGGAGCCAGTTAATGTTATACCATTATCAAACTGAGCGTTACCTTGTGTGGCTTCAGCGTAAAATTGCCAACTGTAAGCTTCACTCATAGGCGTGCTACTTGTACTAGTAGCACCACTTAAAGTGGCATAAATACGTTCTCCAGGAAAGAAATTTTCATTAGGATTAAACTCTAATGTATCACCACCGCTAACAGAATAACCACCAGCATTACTAAGAAATCCTTCATTACGGAAACCATGAACACGGAATGTGCTGGCATTTGGCGTAGACATTGGCTCATTAAATTCTGCAGTAATATTTGTAGAAACTGCCCCAGTATGAGACTCATTTTCTGGATAAACATCTGTAAGCACAGGTACAACACCTCCCATTGGCCCACACTGTGAAACAGCACCATTTAAGTGAATTGATGTGTCAGAATTTTCAGAGAATACCAAGTCTAACGAGCCATTATTATCAAAATCACCATGGAGGATATTATCTGCAGTAGCGGCGCAACTAATGAGTTCAGGCGTACCAAAGATACCAGAGCCATTATTTATAGATATGTAATGATTACCTCCTTGAGCCACAATTAAATCAAGCGAACCATCAGCATTATAGTCACCAAGGGCTTCTATTCGGTTAACGGCAGAACTCGCAAAAGAGTACCCTGTTAATAAGGTAGTTGGAGCACTAAATGTACCATTACCATTACCATCGTAAACAGCAATATTGCCATTACAACCTGCAACAATATCAGCAATACTATCGCCGTCAACATCGCCTACGTTGTAGTTTGTAACATTAGTAGCACAACTATCTGTTAATGAAGTAATATTCCAGCTTGCACCAGTACCAGTATTTTCTAACAGGTAAATGGCACCCGTTCCAGAAACGCTTCCTGCACCAACATCAGTTACAATATCCATGTCTCCATCAAAGTCAAAGTCTACTAATTCATTTATACGATAAGTAGCATGAAATTCTGGCAATGTGATGGTAGTTCGCGGATCAATACCACCAGAGCCATCACCCATAAAAAGTTCAATTTGATCAGAGGATCCATTCCTACCTTCAGAAACAAGTAGGTCTAAATAGCCATCTAAATCAAAATCTACAAAATCTACAGAGAAGAAATCAGACGCAAATGAGCTGCCATAACTTTGTGAACTACCAGGAGTAAATACACCAAAACCATTATTATTATAAACAGCAATATTATAATCAAAGCCAGAGGGCACTCTTACAATAGCATCTAAATCACCATCATTATCCATGTCTGCCAAATCACGAATAACTGCATTATTAGCTAAGCCTGTTCCAAAATTAAAGGTACCATCGCCGTTACCTAAGTGAACAAATTCTTCAATAATAAGATCTAAATTTCCATCATCATTTAAATCGCCTTCAATAACTGTATTTCCATTAGCAGTAACAGATGAGCCTGTACCAAATTTAGCAGTACCACTTTGGGCTGCCGTTGTAAATTGCCATGTATAAGCTCCAGACATCGCAACACTACCAGTATTCGTTACACCATTTAGTGTTGCTTGCACTGTTTCGCCAGCAAATGGGGTACTTGGAATATCAAAATCAATAGTTTGATCGCTATTAGAAAGACTATAAGAGCCATCATCGCTCCAATAACCTTGAGTGCTAAAACCATGAATCTTAAATGTATTTGTATTAGCGTTAGAAAGCAGCATTGCTTGGTCAAATGTGGCAGATATTTCATTAACACTTGGTGCAATAAACTCAGTATGACTATGTTCTTTTGGGTAAACGCTGGTAAGATTTGGGCTAGAGCCACCTCCACCTCCACTGCCTGCAGTAGTAAAGTTCCAGGTTGAATTATTTAAAATACCAGCAAAGCTGTTACCGGCAATATCATCGACTGCCGTGGCTGCAATTTGTACATAATAACTTGCACCAGGTAGCAAATTAGTTGTTGGGTTAATAGTTACTTCTGCACCAGCGACAGATACTAGGGGCGAAGTGGCTACATTAAACGCTTCAAACACAGTGCTATTACTATTAAAAATAGTAATATTACCAGTATCTAACGCAATGTTTTCATCAAATTCTACAATTAAATCAGCACTACTACTAGCACTAGTGCTATTATCGAGCGGTGTAAGCGTATCAACAGTAGGTGGGGTAATATCAGGACCACCGGCAGTATAATAAACAGTAATAGTTACATAATCTATTTCTGCTGAAATAGAAGAAAAACCAAAGCTTGAAGTTTCAGCTTGAATACGTACGCCAAAATCAGGATCTTGAATATCTGTTAATGTAAGACCGGCTGACCAAGTATCAGTTGCACCACCA
>CAYSVN010000081.1:0-3483 GCA_964434585.1 uncultured Candidatus Peribacteria bacterium
TAAAAGAAGCAATTCTTGTACAAGAGTCAGAATTTACGACAAAAGATATTACATTTATTACTGATACCCATCTTCTTATCTATTCGCTAGAGGATAACATGGGCGTTGCCATTCAAAGTACCAATATGGCAGCTAATCAAAAACAGCAATTTTTACTAGCTTGGGAACGAGCAAAATATATTGGAGAGTATTATGGTGATCATAAAAAAAGTTAGTTACGGTTTAAATGTGCTGTGGTGAGGAGTCAAAAATGTGACCCTTCGAGACGCCATTTTTATTGCGATAATCATCTGCGATTGTCATGGTGATCCGCCGTGGCGAACGAACCATGATAGGTCACTCCCATCACAAGTGTAGCCCTTCGACGGGGCTCAGGATGACACTACACAGTTTATTGGTAATGATGTGCTATGGTGAGGAGCGAAAAAGTACACCCTTCGAGACACGGTTTTTATTGCGATAAAAACCGCTCCTCAGGGCAGCACTTTTTCGTGTCTCGAACCATGCGCACATTAGGTAATATATGATAGTTCAATCTTTGCCTTATAGCCTTTTTGATATTGTGGTAAGTCTTAAATGAAGTCTGCCTTACAGAGAGAGCGGCAAGATAATCTTGATTGCCATCAATTAAAGCCTCCTTCTTTTTACGAGACCAGCGCTTTAATTGCTTTTCACGATACGTAGCCTGGTAAGCCTCTGTATAGCATTCGGTGTGTAGTAACTGCACAGGTCTTCGTTAAGCGGTATAGCAATCTTTAAAGTGGCAAGATTCATGCTGCCATAATCGTTGCGGTAAATTACTGGTTAAACCTACATAGTAAGAACTATCGGCACAATCAAGAATGTAGACAATATATTCTTTTTTCATAGGTATACAATCGTACACCATTATCATAACAACATCAAGGCATTGCGCCTATTACCACTTCCGCTATCCGCTTCGCTGCACCATTGCCATCCGCTTTACGTGGCACATCTACAGCAATAAGTTCTTTTAATGTTCCCATTAATAGCTCAGATAATTGCGGCTGACGGATAACATGTAGGCATTCATGAGTAGAAGTAGCTATCAGTGCATTTTCAAGCTGATGAGCGTGTTTAACGCCCTCTAGTGGTACCACAATACTTGGCACTCCCCAAGTGCTTAACTCGCCAATACTGCCAGCGCCACCACGAATAATAGCTGCTTGGGCAATGCTGTAAAAATGGGGGAGTGCGCTGTCTGCACGCTCGGCTACATAATAACCTTTCATAGATTGTCGACTGTTTTGCTTACCGCGGCCAGTAACATGTATAACATCCCAATCAACCAAAATGGCTGGTAAGTGAGCATCTAGAATTTCATTCAGCGCTTGAGCCCCTTGGCTTCCGCCCATTAGTAGTAAAATTGGTTTAGCATCATCAAATCCACAAATGCTCAATCCACGTTTACGATTACCTTCTAAAACCTCTTGTCGTACTGGGTAACCTAATACAGTTGCTATTTCATCTTCTGGCGACAGTCCAAATACGGTAGTGTTCGCATATTTTTGTAGATAGGCATTCGCTCGACCCATTTTACTGTCAGCATTAAATAATACTACCGGAATACCAAGCTTAGCTGCGGCCTTACAAATAGGAATACTTTGATGCCCACCGGTACTGCAAACAGCCTTAGGTTTTAGCTGTTTAAGAATTTCTAATACTTCTTTACCAATGTTGTAGTAATCCCACAAGCGCCAAAATCCAGTGCGAGCATTTGGTAGTACTCTTACTGGGAAATCTGCATTCTGCGCAAATGTTACCTCACCTAGCTTATCGCTTAATAAAAAATAGCAACGAGCAGCAGGGGCTAATTGCTGTACTCCTTGTGCAATAGCAATAGCTGGAGCGGTGTGCCCAAGTGAGCCGCTGCCAGTAAACACAAATACAGACATTTAAAGATTAGAAAGTGAGCGAGTTCTAAGCATTCTAAATAACCCAACCACCGCACCAAAAATAGCAATGAATGGAATCATGCCTAGTAGCATTACCACAAAACGCGGAAAAATAATTTCTATTTGTGGTATTAAATACTGTCCAACTTGCGTAAAAATTGGTAGCTGTCCTGTATCAAGAAAACTGGGACCAATAGCAAGTAGTACTAGTAAAATAATAGTTCCCATCACACAAGATATCCACAAAAGGACACAGGCTTCTACAATAAAAGGCACAATAATAGAAAATGTATTTGCGCCTACTAAACGCTCTACCAGTAATTCGTCATTACGAAGGAGTGCACGTCGCCTAATAAGCTCCATAGTTAGTACAATTAATGTTCCAGCAGTAATAAATGCAAAGATCCATGTAATAAGCGATGTTGCCCCACTAAGCGACTGAATTTGGGCAACATACTGTTCCTGGTCAGTAACATTACGTAAAAACTCTGGATCAATAATGCCAGTAAACCTGCCTTCAGAGACTACTTCTATTAGCTGTGAATACTGATTAACCGAGTTAAGCGTTAGTGACACCATATCTCTAAAAGGATTTGGGAGTGCAAATTTATCTAAAAAAGCAGTAAGCTCACTATTATCTGTGCTCATTTTATTATAGGCTTGTTCTTTAGTGATAAGATCGACATTAGCAATAAATGGTTGCTCTTCTAATGTTAATAGTAGCTCCTGAATATCTTGATTACTTGTGCCTTTGTTTATTTCTAAACGAAGCTCTGTACGTTCTGCTAAAGCAGAAATAGCACTATTACTAGCTAGTAGTACTAAAAATACTGTTTGCACTAATAAAAATACACCTGCGAAAGCTAAAATACTACTAAACCAACTGCGGTCATGCCAAAGCGAACGCCAGCCTCGCGAGAGTCCACTTATAAGTAGCCGAGGAATACTAGTGCTGCGGTCCATGCAGGAATTTTAGCAGTGTTTAGTCACTGCGTCATTGGAATTTGGTCATTTTTTACAATAATGACCAATGACTAATTTTCAATGACCAAGAAAATTAGTCAATGAAAGGCTTAATCATTTTATTAGCCTCTCTGCCGCAACGGAGAGGGTCAGGGAAAGGCAGTCAAAGTAGAAAAATAAATAGGTCTCAATAGTAATCTCAAGCAGAGACTTAACCTTCTCGATTAAGACAATCTGTTGCAGTGGTACGGTTAATACCAAGCCAGGAATCTATAAGTTTTTTAGTTTTTTGCCCCATCTCATTCCATCCTTCTCTGTAATGTTTTTGCTCTTGAGGACTCATTTTGGCAAAATCAGCATCAGCTTTACGGACTTCATCTTCTTGTGCAAATTTAGCTAGATCTTCTTTAGTGTGACCAAAACTAACCATAGTAAGACTGGGGAAATATGTAAACGTTTTTATATTATAGATTCTTGTTACAAGAAGCAACGATGCAACTTTCATAGATTCTCAACATAAAGGACAGTTATATAGAAATAAAATAAGCCTCAATTCAAACATAGAATTGAGACCTATTCACTATTATTCTATAAACTATTTACT
>CAYSVN010000082.1:0-3462 GCA_964434585.1 uncultured Candidatus Peribacteria bacterium
GGGTCGGTACCATTCTCACCAAAACTATACACGTAGGTAATTTCATCATCTGTTAAAGCTTTACTATAAACCCGAGCATCAAACATTTTACCATCAAATGCCCTAGTTCCATTTAGGCTAATATTGCCAATAGTTCCTAAGTCAGGCCCATTAACAGTATGTGAACCCGTACTTTCATATGTTCCATCAATATACATATCTACATCAACACTACTATCCCCATGGACAACAGCTGTAACATGGTACCATTCCCCAATAGGCAATGCCGCACCACCATAAGCATAATTTGAACCAGTAAAATAAAAATTAGGTCGACCATTAATTAAAAGTAGTCCTTTTATACTTTGACCAAGTAGTACTTTAGCACCAGCATGAGAATTTGTGTTAACCCAAGTGGAAATAGTGTAAGGGTACGCAGGTGAGGTAAGATTAATGGGAATATAATCATTCGTCCCATCAAAATTATATGCTTTATTTGGCTCTTCTGGACGGTGATCAACACCTAGTATTTTTGCTTTTACCTGTACAGCGCTATCTTGCAAGTAAACCACAAACCCACTATCGGGAGATTCAAACCCTTCTGCTTGTGGAATAGCAGATATAAATGAACGGCTATCAGTAACCGTACTGGTAATGGCATCATCTAACGATAAACAACTCCCCGTAGCACCAGAGCTACAAATAGTTTGAGGTAAGCTAGAAATTCCAGTAGGCCAGCTTCCGCTTTCTACATAATATTGTTCTAACGCATTACTAAGCGCTCTTATCTTCGATTCATTTGCAACATCGTTCGCTTGCCCAAGTTGCTTAGTAGGGTTAATAGCCACAATAACAACCGTTGCCAAAATAGCCATAATGCCCATTACAAGTAGTAGTTCAATAAGGGTAAATGCAGGCCTTCGTTGTTGTAGCATATTCAAGTGTGTGTTTTAGTATTTATGTATCAGATTATTATATCATAATTTAGCCTTGTCTGCCATAGCTTAATTTAAAGTTTAGAGGTTTAAAAGTTATGAAGTTTAGAGGTTTAAACATACCTCTAGACTTCTATACCTTACAACCTCATAACTTTTTCTCAATTTTTAGTACACCTACACTCCTATAAGCCGAGTTTTGTTCCCCACGAATCCGACAGGCGGAGACGGGTTCGATAATCATCTATCTAGACATGCTGTTGCCAGCACATTCATGCGGAGGAGTAATTGGAGCAACGGAACCATTGCTATTTCCAACTACCCAAATCCTCCTTGCACCACCTAGAGTTTATCAATGTTGGTCGTCCTTACGGACGTCATCATCCCTGTTACAGGGCGTTTCACTCTCCACCGAGGTGGAGCATCGTCACTGCGACACTAGTCCTGCACTGCCTTTTAGGTATATGACAATGCGATGGGCGTTACCCACTAGGTGTTCCACTAATCTAAAGATCGGGTGCTCAGACTTTCCTCCAACCTACGCTCTATATTCGCTGCGCTCATAGAGCTTCGGTCGGCAGGCCCACATTATCAATTAGAGTAAGCGGGCTTGCCGACCGAAGTTTTGTATGAACATTGTGAATACAAAACGTAGGTTGGCGATTATCCAGAGTATAGGTGTAACATTATTATAAAATGTTTTAAAATATTACACAATAGCCTAACGTTTAAAATAGGTGTACTATCTTCCACCATATGGATGATGCATCTTTATCGTTAACTGGCCGAACATGGAGCACGTCTTCTGCGGTTGCCATGAACCAAGACTGGTCAAATCAGTTATTGAAAATACGTGAATTATCGGTAAAAACTAGTGGGGATATCCAGCTAGCAGACCCCGATATTTTTCCAGATATGTGTATAGCTGTTGATGTCATTACTGAAGCGATAGCCAATAATAAAAACATTGGAATCTTTGGCGATTACGACTGCGATGGCGTAACATCTACCGCTCAATTAGTTCGATACTTTCGTGCAAAATCAGTAGAGCCTTGGGTGCGTTTGCCGCATCGGGTACGTGATGGTTACGGCTTAAACATGAACGTAGTGCAAGAAATTATTGATGCTAACATAGACGTGCTAATTACCGTAGATACTGGAGTTAGTTGTGTGAAAGAAATTCAAGTATTAATTGATAATGATATTGAAGTGATTATTACCGATCACCACCAACCAGGAGAATTACTACCAAATGCAACTGCAATAATTCACCCAGAAATATGTAACTACCCACAGCCGCACCCTAGTGGAGCCGGTGTTGTGTTTCAGTTATTGCGCGCTTTACATGGTGGTATTATTTGGGAAGATTTTGCTACAGATGTCGCCTTAGCAGCCCTTGGCACCACTGCAGATTTAGTACCGCTAAAAGGGGATAACCGGCAATTAGTACAGTTAGGTGTACGAGCACTACGTTCGTTACAAACGGGGCCACTGGCTGAATTTATGGCATTAGTGCAAGGGGAAAACAGCTCGCTTAATAGTACCGATATTGCGTTTAAAATGGCGCCACGTATTAACGCTGCCGGTAGAATTGGTGACCCAACTATTGCATTAAAGGCTGTGTTAGAAGGTGGGGATGACCTAAAAAAACTTGATCGTTTAAATACCGAGCGACAGCGTATGACGATTAAGCAGGTAGAAGATGCACTTACAAGTATTAGTGAGGACGATAATTTTATTGTGGTACAAAGTGCAGATTACCACCCTGGTATTGTAGGTTTAATTGCTGGGAAACTATGCGAACAATTTGGAAAGCCAGCATTAGTTGCACATAGTAAAGAAGGCAAATCTGTTGCATCGCTCCGGAGTATTGCTGGATACGACGTTACAGGTGCACTCCGTAGGAACAAAGAATTACTAACAACCTTTGGTGGTCATGCCCAAGCAGCTGGTTGTGGGTTCGCTTCAGATAACTTTAACGAGCTTAAACAAGCTTTACAAAAAGATGTAGCAAGTCACGCTAGTACTGCAACATTTATACCAACGCTTAATGTAGACATTATCGTGTCGGGCGAAAAACTAACACTTACAACGCTACAACAACTAGAACCATTAGAACCATTTGGCATGGGTAATCCTGAACCACTTTGGCTTATAAAAGGTGCGAATATTAGTGGGTTACGTGCCGTTGGAACAGATAATAAACATCTACAACTAACCATTAACAATACAAAAGCTATTGGCTTTGGCTTAGGGCATTTTGCAGAGCAATTAAATAGCCAGCATGATGTACTGGTAAAATTAGGTAAAAATGTTTGGCAGGGTCAAACATCACTCCAGTTTATTGTGGAGGATATTCGGTAGATTTCCCTGTATACGGGTATTGACTGCTTATATACATTACCTCCTACAGAGCACTCCTTGAGGGTGCGTGTTTGATGTGTCGTTCATTCAAACCGCACCGATAAACGGTGTTCTGATTGGGGTAATATAAAAAAAATCAAATTGCGCCATAGATCACCTTTTGGTATTGCTCACTACCAATATC
>CAYSVN010000083.1:0-3135 GCA_964434585.1 uncultured Candidatus Peribacteria bacterium
TTTTAATTGGTTGGGGGTCCACCAAAGGCCCAGTGCTTGATTGGTTAGATAGCCGTACCGTAGGTAAAAATGTAAAAATTGGCTATTTACACTACACATACATGTGGCCACTACATACTAAAAAATTAATTAAACTTATAGAGCGTGGTGTAAAACCAGTTATAATAGAAGGTAACTATAATGGACAATTAGCTAACCTTTTACAGCAAGAATTAGCACCAGAGCTCCCCTACCGTATTTTAAAATATGATGGCCGGCCATTTTTTGTCGATGAGTTAAATGAAATTGTAAAACCTTACTTACGCAACGTATGAGAATTCCGTTAGACAACCCAGGCAAAGGTCCTAAAATGGCTGATTACCATAATAAAAATAAGTGTGTATGGTGTGATGGCTGTGGTAACTATGGTATTTGGACAGCGGTAAAACGCGCTTTAGTAGAACTTGGTTACAACCCTTGGGAAGTGATGATTTGCTACGACGTTGGTTGTAATGGAAATATGTCCGATAAATTACAAGGCTACAAAATGCATGGCTTACATGGTCGTGTTATTCCATTTGCAGCCGGCTGTACGCTAGCAAATCCAAACATACCAGTTATTGCCCACGGTGGTGATGGCGCTAGTTTTTCGGAAGGTGTGGGCCACTTTGTACACGGCATTCGTAGTAATTACCCCATGGTATTTATTCTGCACAATAACGCTAACTACGGTTTAACTACTGGTCAGGCTAGTAGTCTTACCTGGCAAGATACACCAATGCATGCCAGCCCTAATGGAATTCCAGAACGAACCCTTAATAGTATGGATTTTGTGTTTTCGCTTGAGCCAACATTTGTGGCTCGTGGTAGTACAACAAACATCGACGAGATGGTAGAAATTTTAAAAGCCGCTATTAAGCATAATGGGTTTGCCTTTGTCGATTTTTTACAAGCGTGCCCAACCTACAATAAATTTGCAACCCACGATTGGTTATTACAAAACACAAAACCGGTATCGAAAGACCATGATAAAACTGACTTTAAGAAAGCGCGTAAACTAGCTACAGATACTAGTAAAAAAGTAACGACGGGCGTGCTGTATCAGTCAGAGTTCCAGCACAGTTTTATCGACCACCTTGTTCCCCGCCAAGGTATTAAAACGACACCGGTGCAAGAGGTAAAGGTTCAGGATGTGAGTGAATTGATGAGTGATCTTGTATAGCTATCTATTGAGCTACCTCAATCAGTCTTTGAGTATCGGCTTCAAAAAAATATTCTAATAGTTCAGCTTGCTGGGGTTGGTTTCTGCTGTCTGAAGCAAATAATTTACGTTGAATAAAAAGTGCTAGCTCAGCATCTTCTGTTTTAAGGCTGACTCTGCCATCAGTAATTTTACCGATAATGCCAGAAATTTCTCTATGAGTTTTTGTTAGAACATCCCCCACTACCGATACGTTAGTAGATAACTGGTAAAGGCCTTCCTCATTCTGCGTAAGAAATGGGTAGAGGAGAGCCCAGTATCTACTGGCTTTAATTATCCGGACTTGAAACGGTTTAAATTGGTAATAGGTCTGTTGTTTACGATTTTTTTTCGCGCATGGCTGAGTTCTATCTATAAGTTCTTTTATGTTATCTAGGCCTTCTTTTGAAATTTCCCCTTCTGATTTTATAGCACTTAATAAGTCATGTACCTGCTGCCGCTGTCTGCCAATACCGCCATCTTTAATAATGCGACTTGGAGAATAAACTTCAACCGGCTCTCTAAAATCTCCATGAAGGTGATGCTTACCTCTTTTACTCCTGGAGCTTATAAAAGACGCTTCACTAGGTCCAATGTAAAAAGAGGTTCTATTACCATCGCTAATTGTTCGCTGGGTAGACATAAGAAAAAATCTTATCACAGACAACAATAGTGAGTCAAAGTAATGATGCCACAGGTGGGAATCGAACCCACACTTCCGAGGAAACACGATTTTGAGTCGTGCGCGCCTGCCTGTCGGCAGACAGGTCTACCAATTTATTTTAAAAGAGTTTTTAAAAACTCTTTTCCGCAACCAGATTTTAAATACTTTTCACGTATTCTTGCTTCTGACCTTGTAGAGTGTTTTTCTGTATAAATTAAAACAAACGGCGCATATGGTTTTGTAGTTTTTGATTTTCCATCTTGATGCTGTTTGATGCGCCGCTCCAAGTTATTTGTCATACCAACATAAATATAGTTTCTTTCTTGGCTTTTTAAAGCATAAACAAAATACATAATGGTTTAAGTATAATTCAGTGGTGCCACAGGTGGGAATCGAACCCACACTTCCGAGGAAACACGATTTTGAGTCGTGCGCGTCTACCAATTCCGCCACTGTGGCTCAGTGCGAAGTGAGACCAAATTGTACCAGCTTGTACAAGTTGGTGGAAGTTGTAAAATAAAGTTACTTATGAAACATCCAGAATCAGTAGGTAGACAGTACCAATGGGGCACAGATAGGCTTTCAAGCTTAAACACTCAGGAAGCTTTATTTGTTTTGCAAGATGTTGAACAGCAGTTTCAGACAGCCTTTGAATTTATTAAAAATAATGTCGCTCATTTAGCCATGATGGAAATGTATGTATTAATTACAGAGCATAATGATCCAAGTTTAGAACTGGGTGACGGGGTGTTAGACGGTACAGGTGCAGTAAATATTATTAGCGATGAGCAGCTAAAAGATTGGATCTGGAAAAAAATGCAAGCGCTAAGACCTCGTTATGAACACTATTTTCAAACCGCAAAAGATAGAATTGTAGCTAATAATGTTAATAATATTTCAATTACAGCTTTAATTAATATGACTTCGGATGTAGTCTTTACAGAGAAAGAAGTTCCAGATCTTCTAACATGAAACAGTATAATTCCTTCCGGTTCATTGGCTATCAATTTAATCCTCAAACACGGGAAATTTCGTTAACCTATGGATTTGATGACGAGCATGAATTTACCGAAGTGTTAACCCTGCCCCATGCAGTAGGCCAGTACGACTTAAAAGCAATGGATAGAGCATTGCACGCCCTGCACATGATAGCTGGCATTAGTTACTATAAGGCTTTTTGTCCAAATAAAATGACACTCGAAACAGGACCATTAAGCGCAGAGCAGGCAGCGTTTTGGACTACAGTTTACAC
>CAYSVN010000084.1:0-2841 GCA_964434585.1 uncultured Candidatus Peribacteria bacterium
CATCATAGACCCTAACGGAATTGTACGCTGGGAAGGTTGGCCACAATTAGAAGGGTTTGAATTAACCTCTGAGGTTATTCAAGATATACTCACTACTTATAAATAAAAAAAACCTAAAAGGTCATCTCCGCTGCTTTCCTAACATCTCTTGAAGATGCACCCACTTTAATGCTATAAGCACCTTGTTCTAGTGTCCAAGCTTTGTTTTCTTCATTCCAATAACGGAGTTCTTTTACTGGAAGCTTAATAGCGATACTATCTACCTCACCAGCAGCTAAGCTTCTAGTTTTTGTAAAAGCCTTAAGCTCTTGCGTAGGTCTATCAATATTAGAATTCAATTTTTCAGTATATAATTGAACAACTTCCTTGCCTGTTACTTCACCAATATTTTTAACCGTTAAAGTAACATTGATTGTGTCGTTAAGTACTTCCGTCTCCATAGGTCCGTACTCAAAATTGGTATATGACATTCCATAACCAAAAGGAAAAGAAACGTCCATGTTTGTTTTATCAAAATGGCGATAGCCTACATAAACTCCTTCATCATAATGGGTATAATCTCGATTTCTAACTTTTTCATCATCTGGGCGTTCTCCTTGCGGAAATAGAAGCCCTGTTAACATTTGTGGTAGCGTCCATTGCTCACCCCCTTCTGGAAAATTAGCATGAGAAGCATGGTCTTTTAGATTTACAGGAAAAGTCATCGGCAGTTTTCCGCTAGGGTTAACTTTACCGCTTAAAATATCAGCCACAGAATTTCCGCCTTCTTGACCTCCTTGCCATGCCAGCAAAATTCCATCGGGTTGTGATTTCCATGAGGCTGTTTCTATAACACCACCAATATTTAATACCACTAACATTTTTTTACCCGCAGCATGAAAGGCTTTTGTGGCCTCCGAAACTATCTTTTGCTCTACATCGGTCAATAAAAAATCATCCACTTCCTTACGGTCGCCACCTTCACCAGCATTTCTCCCAAGGGTTAAAATCCCCACATCTGAACTTGCTGCAATTTCTTCTAATTGCTGCGTAGTATAATTCATTTCTGGAGGCGAAAAAGGATTGAAAATAACATCCATACCTTCTGGCTTTTTAAATCCTTCTACATTAGCTATTTTATGTGCCTCGAAGGCATTTTTAGCTTGCTCGTTTACTTGATACCCTGCATTAGTCAATCCTTCTTCTAACGAAACAGTATAGGCTTCGTTAACATCGCCAGAGCCAGTACCCCCTGCAATAAAACTGTAAGAAGTAGTACCTAGCAATGCAACATTTAATCCTTTGGCCAACGGAAGGGCGTTCTCATTTTTTAATAATACCATACCCTCAGCGGCAGACTTACGAGTGATTGCTGCATGCGCTTTTAAATCTGGTGTATTGGTATACGTATAATCTTGCATTTTTTTAGACTTGAAAACAAGCGTAAGAATACGATTGGCGGCTCTATCAATATCCGCTTCTGCTAATTCGCCATTCTCTGCTGCTTCGGTTAAAGCTTTCCATTGTCTATTGGTACCAGGTTCCAATAAATCATTACCAGCACTAATCATTGCAGATGGGTTTTTACCACCAAACCAATCCGTAACTACCATACCCTCAAAGCCCCATTCGTTTCGTAAAATGTCGGTGAGGATATACTCGCTCTCTGGCACGTAAGTGCCGTTTACTAAGTTATATGAAGACATTAACATCCAAGGCTGTGATTCTTTTACAATAATCTCAAAACCTTTTAAATAGATTTCGCGAAAGGCACGTTCAGAAACTTTTACATCATTTAAGGTTCGTTCAGTTTCTTGATTATTAGCAACAAAGTGTTTTACAGCTGTTCCTACGCCATTAGATTCTATACCGTTAACCATTGCAGCACCCATATACCCACTTAGAATTGGGTCTTCCGAATAATATTCAAAGTTTCGTCCACACAACGGGTGCCTATGAATATTTGCTCCAGGTCCTAAAATAACATCAATTCCATATTCTACAGCTTCGTTACCCATGGCGTTGCCAACTTCGAATAACAAATCTTCATTCCAAGAAGAGGCAAGTAACGTACCGATAGGGAAAGCTGTACAATAATACGTGTTATCATCTCCTTCTCTAGTTGGAGCAATCCTTAGCCCAGCAGGGCCATCAGAGAGATATACCGTTGGAATACCTAATCTTGGCGTAGGCACAATAGTACCAACAGCTCCTGCAATACCTACACCAGGTTCAGTTCGCCCCATAGCAGAGGCAAGACCAGAACCTTTTAACAAGTGAATTTTTTCTTCCAAAGTCATTTGTGATAACACATCTGCCACACGAGCAGATATAGGCTGACGGTCATCTTCATAAACATCCAATTCGCCATTCTCGTTTCTATCTAAAAAAGTTTTACCAGCTGCATTCAGCTCTTTGAACTCTAGTTTTTCGACATAATCATCCTCAAAACTTAAAAAAGTATTACCAAAATAACGGGCAGCAAAAAAACCTGCTATTACTACTAACAAAATCAAGATTGCTAAAACCTTTAAAATGCGAATCAACTTTTTCTTCATGATACTATAATTGTTTCTTTCTATGACTAATATAAACTTATTTACACCTTTGTTTTTAATTTAGAGACATGAACCTCAACCAAATTACCGTTCCTTCTTTGGATATTGGAAAATCCATAACGTTTTATAAAACTTTAGGATTAGAACTTATTGTTGAAGCCTTGCCACATTACGCTCGCTTTGTTTGCCCTGATGGCAATTCCACTTTTTCAGTTCATTTGGTAGATAGTCTTCCAAAAGGTGATGGCATTTATGTATACTTTGAATGTGATGATTTAGATAAACGCGTGAACGGTTTGCGTGA
>CAYSVN010000085.1:0-262 GCA_964434585.1 uncultured Candidatus Peribacteria bacterium
GCTTACGACTGAAGTTAAGGCGAAGAGATTTACAACACCTCCTAAATCTAAGCAATTACAACAGACAAACAGGTATTATTCAGACATTTTTCCAAATTAGAAATGTTAGATGCTACTATTCTATGGGATGATTTAAATTGGACAGCCCAAAAGGAAGCCTTAATTCCTATGAAGGCACAACCTTTACATAATGGTCATGTAAATCTAATACTTAATAGTTGTCAAAGATTTAAAAAAGCGACAGTCATGTTAGCAGATAATT
>CAYSVN010000085.1:272-1107 GCA_964434585.1 uncultured Candidatus Peribacteria bacterium
AATAGAAAGGTGTAAATTATATGAATTTAATTATATTGAATCAATACGGATTCGATTAATTAACTTACTCCTAAATGCAGAGACTGACGTTTATCCATCATTAGATTCTCAAGGACGAGTTATTAGAGAGGCTTTGTATCAATGTATAGAATATCCTGAAAATTTAAGACCTAGCTTTATTTCGCATGAAGAATTCATTAAGGAAAATAGGATGATATAGAGATAAAATCATGTTTAATACTCTAGCTTCACACGCTATTATTAACCTGGCTATACTTGGTAAAGCTTCTAAGTGGAAACAGCCATGGGTTATTATTACCGGCGCCATATTGCCAGACATTATGATGTTCGTATTTTTTGGCATACAGCGTTTTATACTAGGAACACCAGGCAATGTTATTTGGGATACTGAATATTTTAAACCTTTCTGGCAAAACATATTCGATGTTTTAAATTCTATTCCGCTACTATTACTACTATTAGTTGTTTCCTATAAGCAAAAATGGCAAACGTTTAAATTACTTTGCTACAGCATGCTACTACATGTGGCGTTCGATTTACCTGTTCATCGAGAAGACGCTCATCATCATTTTTGGCCACTAAGCGATTACCAGTTTATTAGTCCAGTTTCCTATTGGGATCCTGAGTTCTACGGGCTTCAGTTTTCAATATTCGAAATTATTTTAACGTTAGCTTTATCTATCTACTGTTTTAAAAAGGTTAATTCTAGAGTTGTTAAAACCAGTATTGTGGTGATTAATATATTAAATTTTACCATAATTGGGCTATGGGTATTTATATTTAGTTAAAAGTAGTGTTATAGTAGGCATCTATG
>CAYSVN010000085.1:1117-2680 GCA_964434585.1 uncultured Candidatus Peribacteria bacterium
CGGCTTACACGTTAAATCTCACATAACCATTGGGATCATTATTTTAACAGCCATTGTATTTGCAATAGAATTTAGCGCACCAGATATTAACGCCTTTATGCAAAGCTGGGCAATGATTCCTGCAAATATCTCACTAAGTAACCCCCTAACCTGGTTTGGATTTTTAAGCTGTGTGTTTTTACACGGTGGTGTTATGCATATTGTGGGGAATATGTGGTACTTATGGATTTTTGGTGACAATGTTGAAACCAAATTGGGCGTTGTAAAATACATTTTGTTTTATGCCGCAGGTGGAATTGTTGCAAGTTTAGTACAATATTTCTACGACCCAAGCTCAACTATTCCGGTAGTGGGCGCTAGTGGAGCTGTGGCTGCTGTCCTTGGTTTTTATGCAGTTAAATTCCCTCAAAATAAAGTAACCAGTATTATTCCTTTGGGGGTAATGACGCGAACTATTAAACTCCCCTCTTTGGTAGTATTAGGCTTTTGGTTTGTATTACAGTTATTTAACGGTACTGCCAGTATTACAACTGTAACAGCAGATGCAGGTGGTGGCGGTGTGGCATGGTGGGCGCATGTAGGTGGATTTATATTTGGAATGATTGTGGCTTTTTTATCAAAAAATAAAAAATTTAAAGTAGCTGACTAAAGATTGACTATTTTAAAATATGTAGTATATTATAAAAATGAATTGGAACGAAAAAGACAGCAGCGAAATTTTTGAAGCTACATTTAAAGATTTTTTAAATAAGCCAGACTCCAAAGGAGAAGGGGTTGAGCTCTTAATACAAGATACGCCTAGATTTATTAGGTTGGCAAAAAAATATATAAATGAAAGTCATCCAAATATAAGAGAAAAACTACTATGGCTATTAAAACAGCCAGATATGCCAGAACAATTCCACGAAGAACTTATAACGGCTTTAGCAAATCTTGTTCAAAATAAAAAAAAATCCGATAGAAGAATTTCTGAACTAAGAGACAGAAATAATAAACTATTAAATGATTCGATTAGAACACATTTAGATGCTGATTCTCATAAGCAAAAAATGTACATCGGCGCAGTGGCTGCAGGAATGGCAACACTTATGTTTATTGCTCTCCAATTTGAAAGCGTACGAAAACAAGTAAGGCAAAATTTAGGAATGGAAAGCTTAGAGCCAGATTTTGCAGAAAGTGCTCGTTTAAGCGCAATGCCCGAAATGTCAACGACAATGCAATTTAAAGATAAAGTCCTACCTATCAAAATTGAATTAGTAGAAAACATGCCTGACGATCTCTTTGATCAAGAAATAAGTAGATATATTGTCTACATACCTTCTTCTTACCTAGAAATTGTAATGGACTCAGGAGAAGACCATGATTTACTATGTAAAAAAGCGATGGAGGCAGTAATGCCTCTAGATAGCAGGCTTAATAAAGAGAACCCAAAAGCAGTTAATGACACTTGGACAACACGTGAACGTAACGCTGAAACTAAATATGGGCCACCGGTTGGAATTTTAGTTTGGGTACAAAGAGATAAGTAGTAAAATATATCTAGATAAAGCCAGATGATTATTG
>CAYSVN010000086.1:0-2651 GCA_964434585.1 uncultured Candidatus Peribacteria bacterium
CCGAAGAAAGGACAACTTGTTCTTAACAACATTTATATATTAAAACACAGTAGCATATCTTGCAAATGTTTCTTTAAATATCTTACTTAAAACCCTAATTTTTGAGCAAGAGAATATGTTACTCCCGAAACAAGCATTGCCAACACGGTACCCCAAATTATATCAACAATAGTAATGGTAATAGGCCAATTTTTCATAACAGATAAATTTGTAAGATCATACGTGGCATAGGTAACCAATCCAAATAAAGCACCCATTGCACAAGCATGTTGCAGCGACTGTTTCTCAAGAGCTGGTTGCACTACAAATATCATCATTCCAACTAAAAAAATAATATAAAATAAGCCAGCGGCCCACCAATTAACATTTGTTTTTAACAATGTGCCAATTTGTTGCTGGTAAAAACTTCTTGCTATAACAACGAGCCATAGCATATCAATTATAAAAAAGGTTGGAATAGCTAATAATGTAAGTTTTAAAATCTGCATCATGAACCAAAATTTAAGTAAGTAATAGTAAATTGTAAAATAGTAGCAAAGCTAACCCATAATAAATATGGAATCTGTATGTAAGCAATCCAAGGCTTTATTGGGTAAATAACAACCATCGCCCAAATTAAAGTAAGGAGGACTAATGTAATATCAAGACTGGCCAGTAGATTATTTCGCAATGTAAACTGCAACGGTGTAAAAGCAGCATTAAAAATAAGATTAAGGGCAAATGGCAGTGCTACCATCCAAGAAATTTTCTGTTGAATTAGTAAGCCAAATACCGTTCCAAAACTTATAAAAATAAGGAGGTACAAAAATGACCAAACAGGACCAAATAACCAACTAGGTGGAGCCCAGCTAGGTTTAATTAATGCCTGGTACCAAGTATAAGAATTCACAACACCATGTTAGCTTACTTAAGCATTCAATACAAAAATACTATAATCATTTAATAATTATAGTATTTACCGTGGAACGGAAATGTAATTTAAAGCAAGGGGCCTACAACTTGTTTCACATTTCTAGAAACTTTAAACACATTACCTTGAGGTGTAACATCAGTATTACGCTCAATAACATCAGCTAATGTTGTATTTTTTAGAACCTTAAGTGTATTACCACTAAACCAGTGCTCAAAGTAAAAACGGTCACCGTCTCGCAGGCGAATAAATTGTTCACGTAAAATAGCATTAGCAAGTGGGCCAACAGAACCATGTCGATGGTCTTCGCTTAGCATTCCCACAAAAGCATCAATAGCATCAACAGAGCCATATAACTTTTTTAACTGTTGTTGATACACTTTATTTTTAGTAATTTGTCGGAAATTTTTTACGGGCTTTAAGCCAAATGCTTCGCGCATATCATTATAACTAGCCATGCCATGATCACGCGCGCGTTGAATATCTAGCGCCATTAAATCTAAACCACCAGCACCTGGGGGGCCAAATAAAAAATTTGTAAGTTCCGTAACGGCCATCGGGTCAATTTCTTGCATATGGCTAGAAATCAAACCACGTAACACGGGGTCAATTCCCCCTTCTGTTGTTAGGCGATGTGGTTGAAAAAAACCTTCTGCAAGTAAAAGATGTCCATCAGAAATTTCATCTCCCTTAGCATCATAACGATGTAGTGTGCCCGAAATAGCACTATGGCCAAACCTAAAGCCAATTGTGGAAAACTCACTACTAATACCAGCAAGAAGTTTACGGTTATATTTTTTATAGGTAGGTAGTTTTTTACCAGTTAACGCTGGTAAAAATTCGTTAAACGTAATGTTTTGCAAAATGGCAATAATGCGAATACGTGCCTTTTGGTATATTTCTTCATCTGTAAATTTAGCATTATAATTTTTAATTTGGTTTGCAAGGCGGTTATGCTCACGAACAAATAATACATGCATACTGGTAAGGCCAAGTTGTTCGTTTGCCCTAATATCACCAGCTAAAAACATATGTGGTGAGTCACTCCCTGCATTTGGTAAGCCGTCAACGTTATAAGGTAATAAGTTCCCTTTACTAACTTTTAACTTACCATCTTTAAAAGTTCGAAGTGCCGCAGCCCGTTTAGCATCAGAGCCATAAATTTGTGAGCCATCAATATAGGCAGTTACCAAGTTTTGATTTTTTCGAGGATTTAAAGGAGAGGTGCCAGTGGCCTTATTATAGTCTGAGCGGTGCATTGGAATTTCAACGGTACCAGTAGCATATGGATCAAAATAACGGTCCCCTTTAGGAACAGCCACGCTGTAATCTTCGCTTTCTCCTGACTCCGTTAAGCTAAGGTCATGGTCTAAAAACTGCCCCCATTGCCATACCATATCACTTAAATGGCGTTTGTTTGGATACTCCACATCTGGCTGAATCATCATGGTAGATGTAATCAGTCGCGCATTAGGTAAAGAAGAATCATTTGGCTTAGAAATATCATCTGCATAGTTTGCGCCTGCTAAACGAAAAAGATTAGAGTTAACACTTCCCCACTTTGTAAAATGGCGATTATTGTTTAATCCATCGATGGTAGGAATTTTTGCATTCCAGGCAAGTACCTGTAGTGGCAACATTGCTACTAAAGCTATAAAAGCAAAATTTCGTTTCATAATGAAAAAGATAGTATATAATATATGATAATATATACTTATTTAATATTTTGTCAAGTATTAAG
>CAYSVN010000087.1:0-2456 GCA_964434585.1 uncultured Candidatus Peribacteria bacterium
TCTTGGTACATTCTTTGGCTACTGGCTTCTATCCACATTACTGCGGTGGCACTAAATTCATCATCTTCTGTGCTCATATTACAAATAGAATCGCCCGAAAATGCTTGTAGGGCATCGCTAAATGAGCCTTTAAATTCATCTTCCTCCATGTTTTGTTCTGCATTTATATTATTTATTGCAGCTGTACTTTCTGCTGGTGTAGGTTTAATGGGTGGTGTCGCCTCGTTGCTGCCTCCGCAGGCTGTTAATAATAACGATACCGTTAATAAAGAGAGTGCTGTGAAGTGTTTCATAATACAATGAGTATATTCTTAAGATTGATAAATGCAATTTTATTGTCTTCTGTTATGATATTGATAATATATTGCCCCTCTTATACTTATGCGAACTTCATGCTCTGCTTGCCTTATGCCGTTTAAAATGGATGAAGGTGAACGTCAAAACTTAGACTACTGTAGTTATTGCCAACAAGATGGAAAATTTAAATTTGAGGGTACCAGAAAGGAATTTCAACAACTTTGTTATAGCTCTATGCGTAAAAGTGGTATGGGTGTATTAAAAGCAAAAATTTTTACTTGGATGATTCGTTTTGCTCCACAATGGAAATAATAGTCTAGGCCTCATTTACCGGAAAATAATCCTCATTAATGGTAAACGAAGTAATATTATCCGCATTATTTAGTAGAGCTCTACAGTTATCACCTGGGCGGGTGATAATAAAATCTTTGTTTAGTGCTTTATATTTTTGCGCTACAGAATCAATGGCTTCAATAGCAGAGTAATCCATTACTTTAGCGTGTTTTAGGTCTAACACTATTGTTTGAGGATCTTGCTGTGTGGTAAAAACATCTTTAAAGTTTAAAACAGAACCAAAGAATAAAATACCATGCACTGTGTAAATTTTGTTCCCTATTTTATTGGTTTCGGTTTGTACGTCTAAACGTTTACCTTTTTCCCAAGCGAACATAACAGTAGAAAGTAGTACGCCAATTATTACTGCGGTGGCTAGGTCTAGAATAACAGTAACAATACTTACTACTGCAATAACAACAACGTCCTGCAGTGGAATTTTGCCACCATACTTTAAACTTTCCCACTCAAAGGTAGACACTACTACCATAAACATTAACCCAATTAAACTGGCTAGTGGAATGCTGTTAACCAGCGGCCCACACCACATAATAAATACTAGTAGCGCTAAGGCTGCTACTAACGCAGAAAGCCTGGTGCGCCCACCAGATTTAATATTTACAATCGATTGGCCAATCATGGCGTCACCACCCATTCCACCAAAGAATCCATTTACAAAGTTTGCCAAACCTTGAGCAAAAAATTCTTTGTTCATTTTACCTTTTGTGTTGGTCATATCGTCAATAACGCGCAAGGTAAGCGCGGCTTCTGTTAACCCAACTAACGCTCCAATAAAGGCATATGGCAGAATGATTTGCATTAGCTCCATGTTAATCGTTACGTTTGGTAGTGCAAATGTTGGTAGGGCACCTTGTAGCTTCATTCCGGCGAAGTCCTCTACAGTTATAAGGTTATAGATATCTAACTTAGCCATAACGATAGAAATAATCGTAACCGTAACAATGGCAATAAGGCTGCTAGGTATCGCTTTGGTAAACTTTGGTACAACGTGAATCATTAACATTGTTAAGCCTACGAACCCAAGCATAATGGCCATGTCGAGCATTGGTAGCCACTGTTTAATAATGGTTTCTACGCCGTCTACCATTACTACGGTATCTACTTTAAATTGGTTCCATTGCGCCAAAAAAATAACAATCGCTAGACCATTTAAAAACCCCAGTACTACACTACGCGGAATAATAGAGGTAAATTTACCCAACCTAAATACACCAATTAATATTTGTATAATTCCCATTAATACCACGGTGGCAAATAAATACTCTAGCCCGTGCTGGGCAATAAGTGGTGCAAATACAATAGAAATAGCTGCAGTCGATGCGCTGATCATCCCTGGTCGACCAGAGAAAATAGCCGCAATTAAACCAATCATAATAGCAGTTTGTAAGCTAAGTAGTGGGCTTACCCCGGCTACGAATGCAAAGGCAATTGCTTCTGGAATAAGGGCTAATGCTACGGTAATTCCAGAAAGCACATCGCTTTTAATATATTGCTTATTGTTGAAGAATAAATTTTGAAGGTAAGTCATTAAGGTTAAATAGTGTTTATAGATTGCTTACCTTATAGAGTTTTTGGCTTAATGCAATGGTTTTTACTTCTTCTTTGCTTTTTTAAACAGCATAACAAGTAGTGCAATAATCAGCAGTAATACTCCTAGTATTAGTAGTAGTACACTTAGTGGTAAAAAGAAGCTATCGTGCAGTACACCTTCTGCATCTACGTAGCCATAGTACGTATTTTGCATGTATCCAGATATTAAACCAAGAATAATGAATGTTATTCCAGCAATGGTTAGTTTAGACATA
>CAYSVN010000088.1:0-2393 GCA_964434585.1 uncultured Candidatus Peribacteria bacterium
ACGGCTTTCTCGTAAGCAGCTACCTCAAATACACGTATGTATTTTGAGATTTCTAACTTAGAGAAAAGGCTTACATCTATATTTTCTGTGATATAAATCTTACTAGTATCTGCTCTAGTAAAGCTATATTCTACAAGATCTTTCCAGAAGACGTAACGCCCCGCTGTAAGCACTTGGCTAAATTTATTATTTTTAAACACAAGAACAATCTCGTTATCTAATACATCAATTACGTGCCACATTGCTGCCAGCTTCTCATCGCGCAATAGCACTTCAAGTTGCATCGTATTTGAGGTAAAAGAAAGTGCAAGGTTGTATACAGTTACTTGCTCGCTCCATCCTAACCAGTAGACACCTTGTGTCAATACTCTTTTGTAATCTCCTTTTTTGAAGACCAAACCGGCTGTACCGACATTAATTCGTACTCTTTTCATTGTTTTGTTACACCCGTTATTACAGGTGACTCATTTTAAAATTAAACTTCAATTTGTGGTCTTTCAACCCGATACTCATTGCACTACCGGTAAAAGTGCATTGGGTATATTTTATTATAATTACGCTTTCGCGAAATCGAGCTCGCGAGACTCACGACCATCGGGAGAGCGAAGCGTTAAAGCATATTCTCATATAAACAAGACAGGCTTGCCATCCTAAAGACACGGAATACTATGTTTTATAAAAGAGTAGGCATCAGGTTTAAGAGTTTATACAGATGAGAAGAAAAGACATAATTGAGTCCTTCTTGCCAAAAGATAAATTTCTAAAAAGCTACTGCTGTATCTTTTCTAAAATCTAACATTCAAAATGTCATCAAGACGTGTCATTAATCCCGAGGGATTAAAAGGTAAACCGTGTCTTGCTCTTAACTTTGGTAATCAGTTTTATAAGATGATTAGCTTGGTGGTGGAAACGTTTTTTATAGAAGATCGTTCCTAACTTCATCCTACATCCTGAGTGTAGTGCTTTGCCAATTAAGCTACGGGGCCATTTTTTAAACCTTACTAGTGGCCCCGGCAGGACTCGAACCTGCAACTTTGGAACTGTTGTTCTGTCCTCTGAACTATCCGTTTAAAGCGGAGTGGGATTCGAACCCACATACACAGTGTAAGATTATTTTATGGTAAACAATCAAACCTCTACCTCAAGTTGGATATACAGATATCATACAAAACTTGCAATACCGTATACAATAGTGCCATACAGAAACACCCAACAAGACTCGACATAGTATTTTAAACATCCCCCGGGAATCGAACCTCAGACTTACAGGATATACCCGCCGTGCTAGCCATTACACTATGGATGTTTTTAATTTAATTGTACCTCTTCTCAGATTCGAACTGAGACTTTTGCTTATGCAAACAGGTAGGCTCTAAATGCGCTTCCCTACTCTGAATCCTGTTCATTTCGGTGCTTCTGCAAACTCTATTCGTTAATGAGTGCGCCGTTAACGACATCATCCTACCACTACATGGCTACGATCAAAGGTCTTTTGCCACAGCTCTTCCTTTTAAGCTAAAGAGGTTTGTGAGCATAATAGGATTCAAACCTATTCAGCCTTTCGGCAACAGAGTTATAGTCTGCTCCAGCTCTTCAACTCTGGCGTATGCTCAGCTAGAACCGCTTATTATTTATTTTGAGCGGTTCTTCTTTTTGCCTTTAGAAGTCTTCTTTTTGGACTTCTTCTTGCTTTTCTTCCGTTTGGGAAGTTTACCCTTTACTCTGTCTATTTCACTTTTGGCAAAATTGATAAACATGGTGTTTTGCCCAGTTCTCTTAGCTTCCTTGTAAGCTTGCAAGGCTGGTTTAAACGTGCCTTGTTTCTCCATAAGTTGGCCTTGCAACAATCTAAGTAATGGTTTGTCTGTACCTTTTACTTTAAGTGCGAATGCAAGTAATTTCTGAGCTGCGGCAAAATCTTCATTTTTTATTAAGAGGTACAGATAATCTGGATATACCTTAGGTATATTTAGATTAATAGACAGTACCTTCTCATAGTACAACTTTGCCGTTTCATAGTCTCCTAATTGATACCCATATAAGTCTGCCATTACATACAGGGCTTCTGTATTTTCGGGCTCATAAGACAATGCGTAGTTTAATGATTCTACTGTTGTCTCAAGTTCAAACGGGTATGCATCTAGTGCTTTAAACAGGTATGGATTGTTCGTGTGTTTGTCCATCACAGTTTGTTTTAATAGTTATTGTTAGGCCTTGTGGCCGTCTTCCAACTAACTGTGACGTGATAAAAGGTCACATAAGGACACAAAAAAATCCGAAACAGTTAGTTTGCTTCGGATTGTATATAGTCATATGTCTTTATGTCTATTTATAATCACGAAGCGGCTCAGTGAATATCTCTGGATATCCTTTAGTCTGATGTTTTAAAATGA
>CAYSVN010000089.1:0-2078 GCA_964434585.1 uncultured Candidatus Peribacteria bacterium
TGAGTCAATTAAACAAATACAGTAAAACCGTTACACAAGACCCAACACAACCAGCAGCTCAAGCGATGTTGCATGCTATCGGTTTAACAAAAGAAGATTTTTTTAAACCAATTGTTGGTATTGCAAGCACAGGTTATGAAGGCAACCCTTGTAACATGCACCTCAATGACCTAGCAAAACTCGTCAAAGAAGGCACAAAAAATGAAGACGTTATTGGATTAATTTTCAATACCATTGGAGTGAGTGATGGCATTTCTATGGGAACTCCAGGAATGCGCTACTCTTTACCTTCTCGTGATATTATTGCAGATTCTATGGAAACTGTAGTACAAGCCATGAGTTATGATGGTTTGGTTACTGTGGTTGGCTGTGACAAGAACATGCCAGGAGCATTGATGGCTATGATTCGTTTAGACCGTCCTTCAATTTTAGTGTATGGTGGAACCATTGATTCTGGTTGTCACAACGGAAAAAAGCTAGATGTCGTTTCTGCATTCGAAGCTTGGGGAAGCAAAGTTGCTGGCACCATGACAGAAAACGAATTTCAAAGCGTTGTCGAAAAAGCATGTCCAGGAGCTGGAGCGTGTGGAGGTATGTATACAGCAAATACTATGGCTTCTGCAATTGAAGCTTTGGGAATGACTTTACCATTCAATTCTTCTAATCCTGCATTAAGCGATGCAAAGAAAGAAGAATCCGTAAAAGCTGGTGAAGCTTTAAGATTATTACTCGAAAAAGACATAAAGCCATCAGATATTATTACTAGAAAGTCACTTGAAAATGCAGTAAGACTAGTTACAATATTAGGAGGTTCTACAAATGCAGTACTTCACTTTTTAGCCATTGCAAGAGCTGCTCAAATTGATTTTACATTAAAAGATTTTCAAGATATCAGTGATAATACACCTTTCTTGGCAGATTTAAAGCCAAGTGGAAAATACTTAATGGAAGATGTGCATGCCGTTGGAGGAATTCCCGCTGTATTAAAATATTTGCTTAAAAAAGGATTAATTCATGGAGATTGTTTAACCGTTACCGGAAAAACAATTGCCGAAAACTTATTAGATGTTGCTGACTTAACTGAAGGACAAGACGTCATTAAACCTATTGAAGAACCAATCAAAATCTCTGGACACTTAAGAATGCTCTACGGAAATCTAGCAACCGAAGGAAGTGTTGCAAAAATTACTGGTAAAGAAGGGCTTTGTTTTAAAGGAAAAGCTAAAGTATTCGAAGGTGAATATGCTGCAAACGATGGAATAAGAGACGGAAAAGTAGAAAAAGGAGATGTGGTTGTTATTCGTTACGAAGGTCCAAAAGGTGGTCCTGGTATGCCAGAAATGCTAAAGCCAACTGCAGCCATTATGGGAGCAGGTTTAGGCAAAGATGTTGCCTTAATTACTGATGGACGTTTCTCTGGTGGAACTCATGGATTTGTGGTTGGTCACATTACACCAGAAGCTCAAGAAGGCGGAACATTAGCCTTTGTAAAAGATGGAGATATTATCACAATTGATGCCGAAACTAATTCAATATCGCTAGAAGTCTCTGAAGTAGAATTACAAAAAAGAAGACAGAATTGGAAAGCACCAGAACTGAAGTTTGAACGTGGTGTGCTTTATAAATATGCAAAAACAGTATCATCAGCCTCTAAAGGTTGTGTTACTGATGAATTTTAACAAGACGAAAAGACCTTTCAGGTTTTAAAAACCTGAAAGGTCTGAAAACAAAATATATCCATTATATGGAAACAAAAACAATAAAAAACGAAACTAAAAGCACCAAAACTACCGAACGTATTTCTGGTAGTGAAGCTGTTATAAAATGCTTACTAGCTGAAGGAGTTGATATCCTTTATGGTTATCCAGGAGGCGCAATTATGCCTGTTTATGATGAATTATACAAATATCAAGATAAAATTCATCATGTCTTATCGCGTCACGAACAAGGAGCTGCGCATGCAGCACAAGGTTATGCGCGTATTTCTGGTAAAGTTGGTGTTGCAATAGCAACTTCGGGACCAGGTGCTACAAATTTAATCACAGGTATCGCTGATGCTCAAATAGATTCTACACCAA
>CAYSVN010000090.1:0-1894 GCA_964434585.1 uncultured Candidatus Peribacteria bacterium
TAATGCCTTTAACAGCTAGAGCTTGAATGTAAGAAGAGAACCATGATTCTACTGGTACATTATATAATTATAACATAAAGCTAGTATTAGACCCAAAAAACACACTAGACATAGTTATAAATCAAAAAATAGTAGATAACATTTTAAAAGCTTACTACCGGTTAGAGCAGTAAGCTTAAAAAATAAATGTTAAAAACGTTAATTTAATGGTCAATTATCCTCTATTTTTCCATGAATACCAGGGTAATACTCAATAACAAGCGGACTTGTATACTCAAAGTCAGCATTACAAGCCTGGAACGCAATCACCATCATTTTAATGGCTTCTGCACGCGTAGCAATCTGACCTGGCTTAAACAATAATGTCAACACCCCATCTTCTTCAGCGTATCCATTAATAATACCAAGTCGTGTAGCACGTTGTACTAATTCAAGGTTATAGGCAGATTGTGCAGTAGTGTCAGTAAAGGCAATTTCCTGTTGAGCGGGTCGGAACTTCTCATCTGTAATATCATATAGTGCCATGGTTAGCTCTAACATTTCCATTCTTGTAAGCACTCTATCCATTTGTAAGTTTTCGTCTTGCAGTAAAGCTAATTTAAATGGTGCAAGTGTTCTAAAGTACTGTTCTGACCAATGCCCAATAGCTGCCGTTGGAACAATGTCTGTCTTAGGATTTGCTAAGCTATCACTACGTGATGCGCTATAGTTACCGGTAAACACAGCATTAAAGCCATAAAGATCAACAATAGCCTGTACCTGGCTAGACTCTACAAGTAGCTTAATAGCGTCAGCAAGTAAGATGTCGCCTGCTGGATCAACAAGGTTTAAGCGAGTGCCATTATCATCCTTGTAGCCTTCTAGGTAGCCTTCTGGCGCTTTTGCCATCGCTTCAATGTAAGATGAGCCCCAGAATTCTGGTTTAGTGTCGCTAAAGTTTTGGGTAGTTTGATTTAAGTTGTAATTTAGCGATCCATCAGAAGCTTTCTGAAGATTGGCCCAATAGGTTATATTCCAATCACGTTTATAAGGCAATCGACAAGTTGGTGGCTCTGGATCAGGATTTGAATGTCCGCAACCACCAATTTTCTTACAACCACCTCCTCCCCCACCTCTATCATTATCTCCAATAAGCAGTGGGTAAATAGTCGATACTGGAACGTAGCCACTGTCAGCAGAGGTTAGTTGTAAATCAATTTGCTCTGTACTTTCTTTCGACTGATCGTCAACAACAGGAACATCAATAACAATACCACTCAATGCAGCTGGAATAATAGCAGTAAAGGTAGAAAACGCTTGGTAATCTTGAACTGGTAATGCAGTAGAGGTAGCTAGAACTTGGAACGTTACATTTACATCACTAGCTACTGGTGAGCCATCTGCGGTCTCTATACGGAATGAACCGTCTGTAGAAGGCTCTGCACCATTTACAATATCTGAAATATGAATATCGTTATTATCATCATCGTTAATAATAATAGTGTCTTCAAATTCAATTGGGTGAACAATAACACCATTAAGTGGCAATGTAATACCAGAAAGAATTAAATCAGCAGTTTCTGGTCCTTCTGCAATAAGGTCATCAATTGCGGTAAGAATTTCAAGCGTTGCAGAGGTGCCGCTGGCAATTGAGCCTGTAAAGGCTAAGTTGTAGTAATCTACAGCGTTTACAGCACTACCCGTCATGGTATAGGTAAAGTCAATTGAAACACCAAGAGCATTAGTAATAAGGTCTCCAGAAGCATTTACTAAGCTAAAGGTGTATTGGCCAGTATCGTCACTTTCCGGAATGTTCTCAGTTGCAAGTCCATCAAGATCTGTATCGACCTTTAATAGCGTTCCCGAGTTACTTGGAGTGTTAAATTCATCATCCGTGATGGTGATGTCGTCATTG
>CAYSVN010000091.1:0-1672 GCA_964434585.1 uncultured Candidatus Peribacteria bacterium
GTACAACGCCAGAGGACCATGCTGCTGGCAGCTTAATTTTGACCGAAGCAGGAGGAATGATCCAGAACTACGATTCTACAGGTTGGGATGTTACAGCTGTAGGCATTATTGCTTCTAACAAAGCATTACATGCCGATTTAATTAAGGCTGTTTAAGTAGTCGGCTCTCCCAGGCAAGCTCGAACATTACGCGTTGCATACGGACAACGTCAGCACTTTCTATTAATAGGCCAAAGTCTTCATCAAACGAAAATATACTCATTTTATTATCGTACACGTAAGCCTCATTGGTAAAAAATAAGTGTTTTGGTTCAATCAGCCTAAAATCACGTAGCTCTGCTGCACTACGCTCTTTATACTGCTCCATATAGTTAGAGGCAGGCATAATAACCTTTAGCCGAATACCTTGTTTTACACGTTGTTGAATGTGGTGTTTGTACACCCAATCTTCCCCAAAATACTCAAAGGGTTTATCGGGTAAAAAATAGTTTAACACCTCGTTGTTTTGCGAGTTTAATATATCTAAATACAGTTTTTTAACATCAGTCTTACCTTCGTAAAATGTAATTTTTGGCTTATGGACAAGCTCGTTGGTAATAGCAGTAAGTTGTGGCAACATTGCTTTTAGTTGGTCTACATGGTCTTGTTGCTGTTTATACAATTGGTTTGGGTTTATAACGCTGTAGTAATTCGTTTTTTTACGCAAAAAACGTTCCACCATCCCGCGTTCGGCCAGTTTTTTAAGCACGTCGTACACGGTGGTTCGTTTTAAACCAGCCCTAATAGCAATAACAGATACTGGTGCCATGCCTAGTTGTAGCGTGGTTACATACACCTTTACCTCTTTTTCGTTAAAGCCTAAATTTTTTAATACTAGTTCATGTTCCATAGTGTTGACGAAAATACCGACACTATTATAACACAAAAAATGCCTTTAAATAAGCAAAATATTAGTATTACTATTTTTAATGTCGATTAGTTAGTAGACATTTACATATAATTATTTTATAGTCTAATACTTAATTACTTCTCATTTTTTATGACAACTGCCGAAAATATTCCCGTGCTCACCGATGAAGAATCAGCATCTATCAGGTCAGCCATACAACATGTTCCAAAATTTCTACCAGATATTCAAGAGCCATTTTTGAATCGAAAGAACCCTTGGAGACATTCTCTTGATAATGAATCTGTTGATTTAAGACAGTGTAGAGTTAAGATTATGAATAGTCTTAATAGTCTTGGAGAGCATCCGGATGATGATATTGATAATGAAAAATTTAAGTTGCAATGTTTTGGGCGAGATCGATACTTGGCTAAGTTAATTAACGAGAAGGCTACACTTGAAAATAATCAGGTATCTCTAACGATTAGCTACATGATTGCAGAAATGAGATTAGCGGGTGTAAATAAAGGTATCTTTGTGCCAGGTGCTCGTCTGCTAGATCGAATGCCTCAATATTCTATTCCTGATACAAATAATACAACTGTCCGTATGAATCGACCAGTATTGGTAGAGCCATTGAACACTGATTTTATAGAGCAGTATTCTCGAATTACTGTTCGTGGCAGAGTATATGTACGTGAATATCATAACTCTCAAGACTCTCAAGGTTATACTCAGCACTCTATGGAACCAAGGTTAGCAATAAAAGAATTGGACACTTCCCACT
>CAYSVN010000092.1:0-1588 GCA_964434585.1 uncultured Candidatus Peribacteria bacterium
CTCTGATTCTTTTTTACAGAGAAATATTGTTTCTAAGCAAGGGGTGGAATATTTTTTATCTGACCCTACAAAACATAGCCGTAGACTATGGGCACTGCTTACACTAAAAATTTGGCTTGATACATTCTTTGATCAATAGTTTTTTTACTTGTTTTTTAGTCTATATAGCGCCTAGGGGCTGTATACATAAAACAAAGACCTAAATACACAACGGTAAATAGAATTCTTGCATATACCACTCCATTAACTTGAAAAAAGTTAATCAGCAACACAAATGCCAACAAACCAATAACTGCACTTACTATCTGAATGTTTCTTAAATGTTTAATAAGCCCTTTCCCGTCTAGATACTGCTTACAAAGCATTAATGGTGTAAACATGCCTACTAGTGCTGCAATTTGTGATAAGAATATTAACTTCTGAGGATACTGCGGGAACAACAATGGGTAAATAATTGGAATAAGTATAATGTAAAAAGTTGTTCCTAATATTGAAATACACATAAACCAGAGCACTGCTTTATGTAGTACATTTCTACTACTCTTCGAATCAGGCCCCGCAGACTGTCTTGCCTGTGTTGACTGCATTAAAGACCTACCGAGCGCATTAATGGTATCAGGAAAAAGAAATGCTACCGAAAATATTGCCAGTTCTTTTAATCCAAAAAGAGCAGACACTAGTAAGTCATCATACATTCCTATAAAAATTAAAGGAATAGAATACACACTTATTCTTAAACCATAGTGAATAATTTCATTAGACTTACTTTTTGATGGATATTTTTTTAACAACTTTACTAAATAGAAGATTCTAATAATGGTTGGAATATACCAAATAGGAATTAGAAGCAGCAATGCACTTTTATAATAAAATAATAATAATAAAACAATAGGCGTTACCGTTACCAACTCTAACACATTTATTTTTAGTAGATAGTTTATTTTTTCTTCAGACCAAACAATACCTTTAAAAAAAGAGGATGAAACATAAAATGGTATATAAATTAATGCTGCAACTAATGCTGCTATCCATATTTCTGATCTACCAATTATAAACAATAATGGCACCATTGCTAACAGTAAAACTGCTCCTAGTATTGAAATTTTTGAATGTATAATGATTGAATGTTTAATAGGCACATTATCTATTGGTAAGTTTTTTATTGATTTTGTAATTGCAACAGCCATACCTGCGGCCGAAAGCAAGCCAATAATATTAAAAGAAGACAACATGAATCTATACACACCAAATTGTTCTATTGAAAGAATGCGTGCAATACAGTAAGTCGTAATAAATCCTTTAATAACCACAATAGAATAGGAGCATAAAATATACCACGAAGAACTAATGTAATAGGGAATATCAATATTAGTTTGATTCAAGAGCTTTAAAATTTGTTGTTGTAGCTTATTCATCATATTAATAAAGAAACTATAGCAGGATTATATTTTCTTCTCTATAACTTTGCTGTTATAAAATAAGAAAAAGGCAATTGAACAATGATATTTATATTATTATTATTTTAATTTTCAAAAATACTGTACCATGAACCCCAATGTATGAATAAACCTACTATTTGTGTTGTTGG